>CALBJU010000429.1 GCA_937893205.1 uncultured Bacteroidota bacterium | reverse complement strand
ACCAGGTCACGAATATGATTTCGGTGGATATGGCGCAATCGAAAAGCCCCCTTTAAGTGTTAAGATTCGAGGACACCCGGTGCCGTACTTGCGCCAACTGGTAGTCGCGCCGTATACTCGCGGCACTTCCATCAAGAACGACCGAGGGACAGGCCCTGAGACGTCGTAGCAACCGCGTTTCGAATACGAAACATAATGGTGCTAAATCCTGCTCGATACGAAGCCGAGACAGATGGGAAGGAATCCGAAGCACTGCTTTAGGTGACCCTCCCGAATCTCTGGAGGGTTTTTTTGTATCCGGCGCAGATGGGGAAATGCCACTGGCCGTGCGGCCAGCGAAGCCATACCGCTTCAGCATTTCCCGTCAGGATTCGGCAACACGGGGACTACGAGCGAAGCAGGAATCGAAGATCGGCTTTCAGGCTGGAGACTTTTTCATTCATGAAAGTATTCCCGATCAGATAAATGCATCCCCAGACTCGACTCACGCTTGCCGGTCAGCGCACAGATAGTGCGTACAAAAGTGTATCACTACCCATCTATCAATCTGCCATTTTTCGATTTGACGATACCGATGGCAAACCTGAATACGACTACTCTCGCAGCGGAAACCCAACGAGGGATGCGCTCGAGCGGACGATCGCGGACCTCGAGGGCGGCGCCGGTGCCGTCTGTGTGGCAAGCGGGATGGCAGCGATCTCCACACTTCTGTCGATGTACGAAGCTGGAGCACACATCGTTTGCTCCCACGACTGCTATGGCGGAACGGAGCGTCTTCTGACGTGGCTTCAGAATCAGGGTAAGCTGAGCGTCTCCTTCGTCGATCTGAGTGATCCGAGCAGCCTGTCTCTACACATTCGTCCTGAAACACGTGCTGTCTGGGTTGAAACTCCATCCAATCCACTCCTCCGGGTCTACGACCTGAGAGAAATCGGACTCATCGCCTCAGAAGCCGGCATTGAATTCGTGGTCGACAATACTTTCCTCTCTCCGGTTCTTCAGCGACCGATAGAGTTCGGGGCCGACTTTGTCGTTCACTCTACCACGAAGTACATGAATGGTCACTCTGACGTGGTAAGCGGTGCCATAATAGCCGCCACCCCGGAAAATCGGGAGCGCGCACATTTTGCGGCAAATGCCCTGGGTGCAACATCCGCTCCGTTTGACAGCTGGCTCATTCTACGAGGCCTGAAAACTTTGCCGCTCCGGATGAAACAGCACGAAGAGAATGCCCATGCGGTTGCGGCCTACCTCAACAGCCACGACTCAGTCGAGCAGGTGTTCTACCCCGGACTCGCCTCGCACCGGGATCACGACTTGGCCAGCACACAACAGTCAGGATTTGGGGGCATGGTGTCATTCGAGGTGAAAGGTGATGCAGCCTCGATTCGGCGCCTGTTGAGCTCGACTAGAGTGTTTACGCTTGCCGAATCGCTGGGTGGTGTCGAATCTTTGATCGAGCAGCCGGCCACAATGAGTCACGCTTCCATGCGAGTAGAAGCACGTGAAGAGGCCGGCATCACGGACAATATCATCCGACTGTCTGTCGGCATTGGGCATATTGACGATCTCCTCGAAGACCTGGAACAGGCCCTCGAAAGCGCGCGATGTCAACCCGCTCCGACAATAAAAGTGCAGTCACCCGCGCATGTCTGAACTCAGAATTAAATATTTCGATTCGGTCCGGCTTGAGGGCGGCTTTACTCTTCGGGATGTCGACGTGGCCTATAGAACGTGGGGTGAATTGAATGAATCCCGCGACAATGTGATCGTCGTGTTTCACTCTCTTACCGGAGACAGCAACGCGGCGGATTGGTGGGCGCCGATGATCGGGCCAGGCCGGGCACTCGATACCAGCACTCATTTTGTTGTCTGCATAAACCTGCTTGGATCCTGCTACGGTACGACGGGCCCTACCAGTATTGATCCGGGCACGGGCAAGCCTTATGCGAATTCATTTCCGATACCGACGGTCCGGGACAACGTCGCGCTGCAGCGACGCCTGCTTGATGAATTGGGAGTTACCGGCATAGAAGTAGCTATTGGAGGCTCGCTAGGCGGCATGATCGCACTGGAATGGGCCCTCATGGATCGATCACTGAAACGTGTTGTGGCCGTTGCGACGAGCGGGCGTCACTCGGCGTGGTGCATCGCGTGGAGTGAGGCGCAGAGACAGGCGATCTATGCTGATCCAAACTGGAATGGTGGTAATTACTCCGTGGCCAGTCCGCCCCGGGCCGGACTGGCCACGGCCCGGATGATGGCCATGTTATCGTATCGGAATCAGATATCGTTCTCGGATCGATTCGGCAGGGACAAGATTGTTGAGCAGGAGGCCTTTTCAGTGGAATCGTACCTGCGTCATCAGGGCAAAAAGCTTGTCGACCGCTTCGATGCGAACTGCTACGTTCGGCTTTCTCAGACCACGAACTCTCACGATCTCGCGCGAGGTAGGGGGCTAGGGCGGCGGTCAGAGTCAGTGCAGCGGCCAGAGTCAGGCCCAGGATCGGGCCAGAGTGAAGGGAATTATGAACGGGTTCTAGCTTCCATTGAGCAAGAGGTTCTTGTTGTGGGTATCAGTAGTGATGTGTTATTCCCCGTCGTGGAACAGGAAGAACTGGCTTTCCACATTCCTCGCGCGGAACTAGAAATATTGGACTCGACACACGGACACGATGCGTTCCTGCTAGAGGCGGAACATCTGAATCGAAAAGTTAAACGCTGGTTGAGAAAGACCCAGACCAGAAGACCTAAAACAGTACAGCTCTCACGAACATGCGTATAGATCTGACAAATCAGGTGGTGTTGGTCACCGGTGCGAGTCGCGGCATCGGACAGGAAATTGCTCGGCAACTCGCCGGAGCGGGCGCAACTGTGGCCGTCCACTACGGCCGCTCTGCGGAGGCAGCCGAGGCGCTCTGTGTGGAAATAGGAAACGGCTCTAAAGCCTTTCGCGCCGATCTGGCTGTTGCTACCGAAGCTGACAATCTGTTCTCCGAGGTGGTCAGTGAATTCGGGAAGGTTGATGTGCTGGTGAACAACGCCGGGATCGTACTTCACGCCCCGTTGAATTCCGAGTTCGATGAATGGGCTCGT
>CALBJU010000428.1 GCA_937893205.1 uncultured Bacteroidota bacterium | reverse complement strand
GGATCCCGGTCGTAATAGCGGTCGTGCCTCCAGCCCCAGGCACCCGTCCAATTTCCGGCACTGAACCAGGACTCGAAGGAAACAAGTGAATAGACTACACTGGAAGGACTTATCTCCCTGCGGAGGAGATCGGAGCGTTCTTGCGTCGCGACCGTGCTACCGGCCCGAATTCGGATACCTGTAGCTGTTTTGCCTTTTGGAAAGGTATGTAGCCGGTCTGCGATTCTTCGTAACCACTCTTTCTCAGGAAGCGGAGCTTCAGCGAGGGAGCGCTCGATGGCGAGCTGGTAGTCCCGTTCGAGGTACGGAAGGGCACCAGGGTCTAGATCTGTGAGATATCCGCGAGCGAGAAGTGAGTTGGAAAACCATAAAACAGGGTCGTCAGCGGGCAATATGGGGCCATTTTGTGCTCGGGCTTCGCCCGAGCACAAAAAAAGTATCACAATGGTGGGAAGGAGGCTACGAGTCATATCAATTTCGCTTCTCGATTGCCAAATTAGGTGAACATCAGCAGATATTCAGGGTTTGCAGGACAACAAAGTAGAATCCGGCACTGTGTGTTCAGATTGTAGTTCCAGGTCATGAATTGAGATCATGTCGTCAGAACATGTTTTACTACATATTTTCACTACATGTTTTCACAACCTGGCAACCGGCCTTAGTTGCTTCCTGAATTTCAGCATTCTAGCTTTTCCGCGGATATTTTCATCTGAGCGTCAAAGCCGAATCAATCGTATCGAGTGAACAGAAGAACCGAACTCATTTTTTTGGTGGCCATGGACGCGGTGGCTCTTGCCTGGGCCAATCAGCTCTGGATCTGGGCTCGGTTCGACTGGGGGTGGTTGACGCCACCCGTATATTCGCCAACGCCGGAATCCACCCCGGTCATTATCCTGCTTATGGCGGGTTACTGGCTGATGGTGTTCATGTTTTATGGCCTCTATAGAGAGAGATACGCCGCATCGCGATTTGATGAACTGGTCACGATCGCCAAGGTGGTCACAATTGGAATCCTGGTTCTGTTTTTTCTGTTTTTTATAGACAGCTTGGACGCGTATTCAGCCCGGACCAACCTCGTTTTTTATTGGGGAGCAATCATTGTTCTTGTTTCGGCGGGTCGGATTGTAGTCCGTTCGTTTCAAAAGGCATTGATTCTACGCGGAAAAGGACTACATCGAACCTTGATCGTGGGGTGGTCAGATGTTCTCGATTCTTTATACGAAGAGGTGGCCAGGTATCCGGAAGCGGGCCTCGATATCGTAGGCGCGATTCGGCTCTCGAGCGAACAGGGCGATTCTGAGCCACTCAAGGGCGACCAGTATCGAGTCGAAGAACTGCCGACGATTATCGATGAGCTGGAAATTCGAGATGTGTTGATCGCCCTGGGCCCGAACGACGGAGATCAGCTTATGGAAGTTCTCCGACTTTGTGACGGCAAAGCCGTGTCGCTGAAGCTCGTGCCAGATTTCTACTCGATCATAGGCGGGATGGCTCGAACGGAGCATATGTACGGACTGCCGTTGATTGAGGTGCTTCCTGAGCCGATGCAGGCCTGGGAGCAGAGTTTCAAAAGGCTCATTGATTTCTTCTTTTCGCTCACAGTGCTTGTGATAGGTCTGCCGGTGTGGGTCTTGATTGCGATCCTGGTACGGCTTACGAGTTCAGGCCCCGCGATATACAGGCAGAAGAGAATCGGGCAAAAAGGTCGCGAATTTACCATGCTCAAGTTCCGAACGATGAATCAGGATGCAGAAGCGTCTACTGGACCGGTCTGGGCGAAAGAAGATGATCCTAGATTCACCGGTCTTGGTAAATGGCTCAGAAAGACGCGATTGGATGAAGTCCCTCAATTCCTGAACGTGCTGAAAGGGGAAATGAGTCTCGTCGGTCCAAGGCCAGAGCGTCCTTTCTTCGTTGAAAAGCTGGCAAAGGAAATTCCTCTTTATTCTCGCCGTCATCGGGTTAAGCCTGGCATCACTGGGTGGGCGCAGGTTAAGTGGAAATACGATTCCAGTCTCGAAGACGTCCAACAGAAGGTTAAGTATGATCTCTTCTACATCGAGAACATGAGTCTGAGAAGGGATCTGCAAATAATGTTCAGAACTGTTTACACCGCCGTTCGCGGGGGTGGTCGCTGAGGTTCTCTACACCGTATCTTTGGCCGCCCAGAACGGCCCTTCCTCCTGACAGCCCCAATCGGGGCCAAGAATGCGTATTAAAACGAAAAAGGAAATTGAAGCTCTCTACAGAGCACTGCTCCTTCCGCGAGTCATCGAGGAAAAGCAGCTCCGATTGATACGCCAGGGACGGCTGTCGAAGTGGTTCAGCGGATTTGGTCAGGAGGCAATTTCGGTGGGTGTGGTTCACGCCTTGAAAGAACAGGATTACCTCCTGCCCATGCATAGAAATCTCGGACTCTGGACCGGCCGTGATATTGACCTTAAACGACTTTTTTGTCAGTTGATGGGAAAGGAAGGTGGATTTACGCGCGGCCGGGATCGCACCTTTCATTTTGGATTGCCGGAGAAAAACATCATCGGGATGATTTCACAACTGGCTGCAATGCTTCCCGTGGCTAATGGATTGGCGATGGCCGCCAGGATGGACGGCGAAGATCGTGTGGCCGTGGCATTCGTTGGGGAAGGTGCTACTCGGGAGGGGGATTTCCACGAGGCTCTGAATCTGGCTGCAATGTGGAGCCTGCCCGTCCTTTTCGTCATCGAAAACAACGGATATGGACTTTCGACTCCGACTTCTGAGGCCATTCCGGTCGAAAACCTGGTCGATGCCGCTTCGGGTTACGGCATGGCTTCCGCCATGGTAGACGGCAATGACGTCTTGGCGGTGATAGAAGCCGTTCAGAATGCGCGCAGTAGAGCCGTTGATGGAGACGGTCCAACTCTGTTGGAGATGAAGACCTTCCGGATGCGGGGTCATGAAGAAGCCTCCGGCACAAAATACGTCCCCAAGGAATTGATGGAGGAGTGGGCCGCCAAAGATCCGATCGAGCGGTTCGAGTCATTCGCCAGTGAGAGTATCCCTACTGCAAAACTTGTGCAGATACGCGAAAGCTTGACGACTCAGATTGGAGAGTTGGCGGAATGGGCTCTGAAGCAACCGGAGGTGGTCAGCGATGCGGAAACAGAACACGGAGATCTGTTCGCTTCCACCGAAGACAAAACGCCCGTCGAGCTAAGAGACGATTTTGAGGAACGGCGCTTTATTGATGCCATATCCGATGGTCTGCTCGCAGGGATGCGTGAAGAGCCGAAGTCCATCATCATGGGACAGGATATCGCGGAGTATGGGGGAGTCTTCAAAGTCACACAGGGTTTTTTGGATGAATTTGGAGCCGATCGAGTACGAAATACGCCAATCATTGAGAGCGGAGCGATCGGGGCTGCAATGGGACTGGCGCTTTCCGGATACAAGCCCATTGTTGAGATTCAGTACTCCGATTTCATCGCTTGTGGATTCAATCAGATCGTGAACAATCTGGCGACGACCCATTATCGGTGGGGTGCTCCGCTAAATGTCACCATTCGCGCACCATTCGGAGGCGGAATCGGTGCAGGTCCGTTCCATTCACAGTCAACGGAGGCCTGGTTTTGCCATACCCCAGGATTGAAAGTAGTTGTACCATCCTCTCCTGCCGATGCGAAGGGCCTCCTGCTTTCCAGTCTTGATGACCCCAATCCCGTGCTGTACTTCGAACATAAAATGCTCTACCGCTCCATCCGGGGGCAGGTGCCCGTCGACGCCAGGCGCGTACCGCTTGGTCAGGCTAACGTTGTTCGTGAAGGGGTGGATGCGACCATCGTGACGTACGGTGTCGGCGTACATTGGGCAGTGGAGGCTGCGGAAAATTGGGAAAAGCGAGGTCGAAAGCTCGAAGTTATTGATCTGAGGACCCTTATCCCCTGGGACAGGGAGACCGTTCTCACATCGGTAAAAAAGACGAATCGGGTACTGGTCTTGCACGAGGCTGCTCGTACAGGTGGATTCGGGGGGGAAATAGCCTCACAGATTGCAGAACTGGTGTTTGAGTACCTCGATGCGCCACCCAAGCGTCTTGGCGGTGCGGACCTTCCAATCGCGTTTTCCAAATCCATTGAAGATGATATCTACTCGGCCAAGGGTAGATTGGATGGCGGAATCGAAGAACTCCTCTCTTACTGAAGAAATGGTCGGCTATGAGAAAATCATCAAGGGCGCCGGATCAGAAAGACCTCAAGCGGGTTTTGATGCCCTCGAATTCAGCGATCACCCATTCAATGATCCCTCAATCAATTTTGTTTTGGACATGCACATAAGCGAGCGTACAAACTATCTCACCTTCATTTCGCTCTTTGTAGCGGTTATCCTGTTTGCCGGATGCGGATCGGACTCGGAATACCCGATCCGGAGTGAAGTAGAGGGTACCCTGCGCATTCTCGCGGCGATTGACTCGACAGGAGATTTCAGCGGATTCAGAATTTCAGTTCTAACTCAGAAAGATGGAGACGTGGATACGCTGGGAACGGCCGTGACGGAGCGTGACGGTGTCTTTTCCATGACCGTTCGTGCCCCTGAAAAAGGAATTTATCCCATTCTTGTCGAGCGAGGGGGTACGACACTGTCCATAGGGGAGTTTGTGGCGGTCGACGGCGACAGCGTCAGTATATCAGCCACATTTCCGCTCGGAACACGTCCCCTTCCCATTTTGTCGGAAGAAAACGCCGCGTGGACTGCCTATAAAAACACCAAGGCTCAACACAATCGGTCCATGCTGGATCTGTTGGAGTCCGATTCTTATCGGCCGCAGGGCCTCGGACTCATCACCGCACAGACGAGCACCATTTTGTGGAGTATCCAGAGTTCGTATGCTGGTACCATGGGGGGTGACCTTGCAATGGCAGAGTCGATAGTCATGATGGAAGGATGGAATGATTCGACCGTTGTGGCAAGGCTTGCCCAGGTTTCGCTGGACAATGAGAGCATTGTGGAAGTTGTCCGGGCGGCGCGACGATCTGTCGCACGTCTCAGTGGGGGAAAGGCCTCCATTGACTTTATTCGAGACTATCTGGCTCGAGTTCCAGAAAGCAAACAGGCAGGAATAATGGCCGAGTTGGTTGTCGCATTTGCAGACAGTGGAATGACCGTCGAAGCCGTGGCGGCCTCGACAGATTTGCGCCGGCTGTATCCGGATTCCGAATGGTTCGACTGGGCCGCCCGCGCAACGTACGACCTGGAGAACCTTCAGCCGGGAATGGATGCTCCTGTTTATTCGGTTACCTCGAGGGAGGGTGTCGAACTTTCCTCCTCATCCATGAGCGGGAAATTCGTTGTCCTTGAGTTTTTTAATCCACTCGAACAGATTTGGCGCCGGGAGTTGCAGGCTCGGGATGGAATAGCTGGGGCGCTCACTCAGAGCGCTTTTGAAACCATATCCGTATCCGTCGAGCCCGATTCCGTCATTAATGAGGCCCTTTTTGATGGTGATGATCATCCCGGACATTTTATCTGGTCCGATCTAGGACTTGACCACCAAATTGTGAAAGACTATAACGTGAACGTCCTGCCCACTCGATTCCTGATCAATCCAGATGGAATAATTGTCGCGAGATACACCGGACCCGCTCTCGCAAATCTCGAGCGCGACCTTGCAACGATAATCGCTGACCTGAACGATATTGCAGCAAGACTGAGCCAATAATATCTTCTGCACTCAACACTGAAACTGACCGAGACCGAAGCTTATGCTGGTAGCCGGAAACTGGAAAATGAACCTTGATCTCGCTGCGGCGAGACAACTTACTTCAGGTGTGGTTTCTGCGATCGGGGACCCGAGTCCGGTAGATGTCGCAATCTGCCCACCTTTCGTTGATCTGGATGCCACTTTTTCGATATTGCACGGAAGTGGTATCAGAATGGGCGCTCAGAACATGCACGCCTCGGAATCAGGAGCTTTTACAGGAGAAATATCGGCCGCTATGCTTCGGGCGGTGGGTTGTCACTACGTGATTCTTGGCCACTCCGAGCGCCGCCAGATCTTTGGGGAAACCAATGCAGGAGTGTCCGAAAAAACGATTCAGGCGAGGAAATATCGACTCGTTCCAATTGTTTGTGTAGGAGAATCACTCGACGAGCGAAATGCTGGAGATCACGAGTCCGTCGTTGAATCTCAGGTGCGCGAGAGCCTCGAGGGCGTAGCCATCGAGGCGTCATCGGAACTGGTCCTGGCCTATGAGCCCGTGTGGGCTATCGGGACGGGGCAAACGGCTTCAGGCGATCAGGTCGAGGAGATGCATGGCCACATTCGTGACATTGTTGAAGATCTTTTTGGGAAAGAAATTGGTGTAGGGATCGCTATTTTATACGGCGGAAGTGTTAATCCTGGCAACGCGCAAGATCTTTTTTCCCGGGAAGATGTCAATGGTGGCCTGATCGGAGGCGCAAGTCTTAACGCGGAAAAATTTGCGGCCATAGTCGCTGCAGCAAAAAGTGTCCAGTAGGAAAGCAGTTCGAAAGGCTGGCCCCAGGTCAGTCTGATTTCTTTTCAGACTTCGATTCAGGTTTGGAATCAGATTTGGATGTCTTTTTTTCTGTTGCAGGTTCATTCTTGCCTTCCGTTTTTTCTGATTTCGAAGAATCAGAGCTCGGCTCTCCCGATTTACGAACATAGTCGGTGACGTAGAAGCCGCTTCCCTTGAACACAAGTCCTGTGCCGGCCGAAATGATGCGTTTTACCTTCTGGCCAGTCGTGGGACACTCTACGAGGGGGTCTGCTGTAATCCGCTCTTGGATTTCGAAGGATGTCCCGTCTTCGCGAAGATATTCGTACGTGGGCATGACTAAAATTGGGATTTAGAAGAGGCGAAGTCTAGGTGGGGAGGGCAGTCGCCGTTGAAGTCTCCTCGTGCAATCCTGTTCCTTAGCACTGAGCAGCATAGCATGCTCTCCATCTATTGTGACGCGGCAGCATCCATGATTATCCCTCTTCTGAAGGCGATGAAAGCGTTGTCCGCGACTGCACTTCGGATGGGTATGTGTTTGCGGTTATCTCGAGATGGATGAACGCGATTCGTAAGCAATATCACGAAAAGTTTTGAGTCAGGGTCTATCCAGAAGGAGGTGCCTGTAAATCCAGTATGTCCGAAGGATCGAGGACCGAATAAGCGACCCGCCGAGGAATATCCGGTGGGACTTCGGGTATCCCAGCCCAGGGCTCGGGTATTTCGCATTTCTTTATCTACACGCGTGGTGAAGAGTCGGATTGTTTCCGGCCGAAGAAAGACCCGGTCACCAATCTGGCCATCCGCGGTCAACATACCCGCGAATCGGGCGAGGTCGTCTGCGGTTGAAAACAGGCCAGCATGCCCAGCCATGCCTCCCAAGAGATACGCTGTCTCGTCATGAACTTCTCCTTGAAGCGTGCGATTCCGAAAATAATCGTCGATCTCCGTAGGTACTGCGTCCAGACTACCACCACGCCGCACCGGTAGGTAGCCGGTACTTATCATTGAAAGCGGCTCAAAAATATGCGACTGGGCGTATTCACCGAACGGTTCTCCAGTAATCCGTTCGATCATCCAGACCAGAGAAATGGGGCCAAAATCAGAGTATTTCGACTCACTTCCCGGCTCGTAATTAAGCGTATCGGCCAGAATTCTTCGCCTCACCTCGGCCGCAGATCTGACGCCCTGCATGTGAAAAGGTCTGAACGGAATGAGACCTCCCGTGTGGGTCAGCAAATTCCAGATCGTGACCGATCCTTTTCCATTTTGTCCAA
>CALBJU010000427.1 GCA_937893205.1 uncultured Bacteroidota bacterium | reverse complement strand
CGAATTACCGCCGCTTCCATCGCTCGAGGCTCCCGACACAGACGAGAAACCGGATGAGAGACCGGGCGAGAAACCAGACACGGCCACCCAGACTCGGGTCGGAGGGGGCCTTGCGCCACTCCCCTCCCTTGATGCCACGGAGACCGATGATAGCACCCACACGCGCATCGGTGGCGACATGCCGCCGCTTCCTTCTCTGGATTTGCCAGGCGAAGAAGAGACCATTGCAAAAGAGAAAATTGACGATACCATGCACACCCGAGCGGGAGGAAGCCTGGCTCCGCTACCATCGATCGAGGCGTTTGAAGCGCAAGATTCAGAACCACCGAAATCGCCCTCGAAGGAAGACAAGATGGAATCCTCGACTGAAGCTGGCGCTGGAGTCACCGCTGAATTCAAGAACGCGGCTGGCGCTATTACATCCGTGAAACTTCATTCGGGCGAGCAGTTTGTCGGAAGATCGCCTGAGTGCAGTATCTGCATCGACGATCCCTCCTTGTCCAGAAAACATGCACGCATCGTCGTTGAAGGCGATTTGGTTTCGATTGAAGACCTTGGAAGTAAGAATCGAACATTCGTCGACGGATCGGCCATCGATTCTCTCGTCACTATCTCCTCTAACTCGGAAGTACGCCTCGGCCACACGGTCGAGCTTCTGCTCAAGACCACAGAAGATTGATGTCTAATCCTATTGCACCGGATGGTTGCTACGTGCTCAAAGAGCCCGTCTCTCCACCAGAAATACTAGATATGCTCGTTGTGGGTGGCGGTCCCGCCGGTACAGCAGCAGCCTTTAGAGCAAAAGAACTCGGTCTGACTGCCCTGGTCATCGACTACGATGACCTGATGAAGCGAATTCGGGATTACGCCAAGGGCAAACCCATCCTGCCCTCGTTTGGAGGCGGAGACAACATGCAATTCCCCAAGGGGGACGATCTAATTTCGAAGTTGCACTTCGAACCGATTGACAAGGACGATATGTGCACCGAGTGGCGCCAGCTCTACCATGACGCAAGCATTCCGGCTCAGGTGGGTGTTGAACTCACAGGAATGACAAGAAGGGATGATGGCGTCTGGTCGGTCGAAACTTGGAATCACAAGCAACATGCGGATCAGATCATTCTCGCTCGACACGTTGTCATTGCAATCGGCCGGGGCGTCCCGCGTCGCTTCGATATTCCGGGAAATACCGATGGTATTTCGTACCGAATGGACGACCCGGTAAACTTTGTTGGAGCGCCAGTCTGCATCGTGGGAGGCGGTACATCGGCGGCGGAGGCAGTCATCGCAATTTCCAATGCAAAGGCGGTCGCTCAGGACGAAACTCCAGTGTGCTGGTCCTATCGAGGTAATAAAATGCCGCGGGTTTCCCGGGCACTATCTGAAGTATTCTTCGATGCTTATGTCGGAAACGGCAATATTTACTACTACCCGCATAGTGAGCCGGTGGCCGTAGTGACTGCGCCAGATCAGAAGGATTACCTGTCTCTGCGCATTGATCGTAGAACGCTGGAGGATCGACCCAATGAAACCTCCCATCTGGAATTCGACAAACGATTCTGCATGGCCTGTATCGGGGAAGATCTGCCCGAGGCCCTACTCGGACAGATGAACATTTCTCTGATGACTGGTGGGGCCCGAAACAAGAAACGGGTCACGGTATCACCACTCCTGGAGAGCCAGCAGCCAAACGTGTATCTGGTTGGAGATCTGCTGAGCCAAGTGTATCTCGAAACGGACGATTTCGAGGCAGATCCGGCGACGTTTCATGAAATCAAGCATCCGGGTAATGTCAAATCATCATTGCGTGATGGCGTTTTCATTGCAGAGGTCATTCGCCAGAAGGTGGACGGTAATGAGGAGATAAAGGTTGAGCTGGAATTCGTTGAGAACAAAGTCGAAGCCATTGCTCCGAGTATTGATGTTGCAGCGGCTGCAGAAGAGACCGACGGGCCGCCGGCGGAAAGCATTCCGGAGGACAGGCGAGACCAGTCGGAGCCGGCCGTTCTGGTGAAAATGACCCCTGCTGGGGTAGAAGAGGATGAATTCCCCATCTCAGCCAATGCCTCTTTAGTAATCGGAAAGGCCGAGGGAGACCTGAAGTATCCAAAAGACGACGCTCTGGCCGATAAGCATGCGACGGTCTTCTTCAAGGACAACGGTCTTTTTGTGCGAGATGAGGGCAGCCAGACCGGCACGTATGTCCAGCTCGTTCCTGGAGAAACTCAGCCGCTTGCCAACGGGGACCTTGTTCGTCTTGGACAGCAAATCCTGGTCTTCAAAAGTGAGACCGGAAAGGCCAGTTTTACGCACTATGACGCGTCGGGGCAGACCGTAGGAACGCACGACCTGACCCAAGGAGAAACCATCGTGCTGGGCCGTGACGCTCCTGATATCATCCTTGACGCAGATGACACGGTGCTCTCGCGCCGGCATCTTTCGGTTTCGTTTCGAAAAGAGGGCCTGTTTGTCAAGGACTTAAAGAGCCTCAACAACAGTCTCTTGAGAATCCGGGGAGAACGGAAGTTGGAGGCAGATGATGTAATTCGCCTGGGGCATCAAATCTTCCGCATTTCGCTCAGCGCAGAGCTTCCCAGCGCAATCACAACGTTCAAACCGAAACCTTTTGTAGAAGAAGCCCTCCCAGAGATCATTCTGAATCTGGATCCCGCGGCGCCAGTGGATCCGTCAGCTCCAGTGGCTCCGGCCAAAGAGGGCGTAGCGTCAGTGACGTTCGAGGGAACGGGCAAAACACTGGAAATATCGGCTAAGGAATCCATCTGCGACCTGGCCGAAAACAATGGGGTCTCCATCACCGCCGAATGCCATGCCGGCATATGTGGAAGTGATCCCATCCGTA
>CALBJU010000426.1 GCA_937893205.1 uncultured Bacteroidota bacterium | reverse complement strand
CTCCGCATTTTATGCGGAGAATGGCCCGTGAATCCCTTGCATCAAGTCAGATGCTACACCCTCTGGATCCAGACTATTCTGAAACGGTGAACGAGAGCATCATTCCCGCATGAAGATGCTCGGCGATGTGGCAGTGGGCCATCCACGTTCCGGGATTTGTTACGTCGACCAGAATATCCATTGTTGACCCAACCGGAACGATCGCGGTGTCTTTCCACGCCATATTCTGGCTGGGGACCCCGTCCATGTGGGTGACCAGAAAACGCTGGCCGTGAACGTGAAACGGGTGGTTCATCGGGTGGAAAGATTTCGGGTCGTTGAAGATTCGGATTTTGACTTTGTCGCCGACCTTCCATTGCCAGTTGATCTCCATGCTTTCCTTTCCGGTGTCCTCATCACGCAGGATCCAGTTCACCTGTTCGCCTGAAGACAGCCAGTTCATCATGGGCATGGCGTCGTTCCACTCCATCGGAGGCACATAGAGCGTATCAATCTCCATCATGCGCATCATGGCCAGGGGAAGTTTGTTGACCTTCAGGGTCAATCGAAGGGAATGATCGGGAGAGCGGTCGAAGTGAGGGCGAAAGGCATCTATATCTGCTTTGATGTCCTCATGGATACGTTCTCGCAGGAATGAGGCTCCAAACTGCTCCGCCACCGACTCCTTTGAGACATTCACCATTCCGAGAAGATGGGTTTCGGGCACGAATATGCCCCGAAAGTGATTGATGGCCTGGATCGTATTGGTAATCGGATGATCTCCTTCGTCTTCGAAATAGACGTCGACGATGTATCTCTCGGCCGGGGCAATGACTACACTGCTTACGAACTGTTCGCGTTCGAATTTGCTCACATCGCCGGCAACCACTTTTATCCTCGCCCCACCGAAAACAACATTGAAGGTTCGGGTATTGGCTACGTTCGTCAGATAGAATCGGACCACTTCACCCTGCTGGACATCGAGTTCGTAATCGGTGATGCCATTTAGGAGCATCACATTCCCGAACCGGCCCATCAGGGCGTGCGTTGGGGCCGACTGGCCGAAGGGCAGGAGGCCATTGGCATCCACCAGTATGTCATCCAGCACGAGTGGTACTTCCCGGTTTGCCGGCGAATAGAATCCCTCCTCAGCCGGATCGACCAGCATGTTGCCGTACAGTCCAAGGTCCTGCTGGACGTCCTCACGCATATGAGGATGATACCAGTACATGCCGGTATCGGGGAATTTGAGCTCGTACGTGAAGGTCTCTCCCGTAAGAATGGGGTCCTGCGTCACGCCCGGCACGCCGTCGAATGCATTGTCGAGACGTAGACCGTGCCAATGCACAGTCGTAGGCATCTCAATGTTGTTGGTAAACTCGATGATGACCTTCGAGCCACGGTCGGCGCGGATCAGCGGTCCCGGATACATTCCGCCATACGCCATCATGACGTATTCCTGATCGCCAATCGTACGGCGGACCAGTGAGGCATCCATTCGAAGCGTGTCCCCGTCCGCCATGTTGATTATCGCAGAGGGCTTTGCCTTGGGAAACATGCCTGGATCCATTCCGTGGCCGGGAAGGAGGGGACCCACGATAGGTACGTTCCGCATCAGGCTTGGAAGCATCGGCATGCTCATATCCATCGGCGGCATCCGCCACGAAAGGCTGTCGCCCGCGGACATATTCATGTGAGCGGAATGGTCCATTGCACCATCCTGCGCTAGCGCAGGAGTAGCTATCAGCAGCAGAACGAGAATTCGTGAAAGCATCCAGATCAGAAGTTGAAAGACTTAGTACCCGTAGACAGCACAAGGCTCGGTTTCGAAAGGACCATGCCCGGCCATGGTGTGCATGAGCCCACTACGCGACATTCCGCGTGATACGACGGGTCCCCTCCATTTCGGGCCCAGTTCTCCGGCAGCCGGTTCAAGTGTGATCACCAACAAAAATTTATTCCAGTCGGTCTGTCCCTTGATCATCAAATTTTCGTCCAGTCGCCCGAGGGCGTTGATTTGGTCGATTTGAGGCGTGGTAACCCACGCTACCAGAGACATTCCTTCATCCAGCTTCAGATTACTCATCTGAATATCAATATTGTAAACGTACGTGCCCGTCTTTGAGATGGAGACGCCGAAGGGCGATGCCGCGTACGTTACATCCCCAAATCCCTTGGCCAGACGGGCGCCGCGGACCTTGCGGGTTGTGACCAGTTTCACCTGATAATACACGGGAGGATCGGGGTCGACCACACACGGAATGGTTGGTTGGTCTCCGGTTCGATCAAGGGGACTCCATGCGGCCAGGCAGCAGGCAAAAAGAATCAGAACTGGAAGAATAAGGCGGGTCATCGATCATCGATTTAGTCTGGATGACGGATGATACAAGCAGATGACCGTCCGGTTCAAGATATTTGCGAATCACAGGCTGTGAAGCTTGGATCAATCGATCAGTCGCCGCTTTCCGGTCGCCGCCTTTCGGTCGACACCGCCAGATGCTACTCTGATCGCAGAGAGTTAACCGGATTGGCAGACGCCGCCTTGAATGCCTGAGACGCCACGCTCACCAGCGCGATCAGGATCGTGATCCCGATTGCCGTCAGAAATGGACTGATCCCAACAGGGACTCGAAATGCAAACGCATCCAACCATCGTTCTGAGGCCATAAATGCCAGCGGACAGGCGACAACCACCGCAATTCCCAGAAGAAGGACAAATTCGGACGAAAACGAGAGAACGATTTCGGTTGAGCTCGCGCCGAGAGTTTTTCTGATGCCGATTTCTTTCACTCTACTCTTCGTCGCGAACGAAGCAAGGCTGAAAAGACCCAGACAGGCGATTATCAGGGCCAGGATGGCTGTATAGGAAAATAGTGTAGTAAGCGACGCTCGTTAGCGTATTGCTGGGCCAGTCTATCATTCATCCACGCGTAGTTGAATGAAAAATCGGCCTCGTAGGTATTCCATATCGCCTCCAATTCCTCCAACACGGGGCCTGCATTTTCCGGCTGGACCCTGACCAACAGGTTGTTTGATCCGAACCTGGACAGGTTAAAAATGATAGGCGAAATTCCCACGCGAAGCGATCCGTAGTGAAAATCCTTTACGATCCCAATTACCGGCGCGGTGAATCCGAATCTGCCCATGTTCCACTGGACCGTTTTTCCGATGGTCGAAGCATCCGGTTCCCATCTTCGCGCCTCTGATGGTCGTTTGTAGTTCTATATCATGATTTATCGCTGTCAACTTCATCTTCCGGAGCGTGCTGACCCTGAATCCACGAAAGCCGTTGATCGCATCCCTTATTGAAGATCCCCAGAGCGCATTGACCACCCAACTGCCAAGAATACCGGCCATCTTGCGCAGCCTCAGTCTGTCATCTGAATCATCTGTACTCGCGCCCGGAAGCAGGTATCTCCCGGCTACTACCATATCGGCTCCCTCCCGAAGGTATTTGATCATCGTGGGCAGATCGGCGGGGTTTTCGTTACCATCGGTCGAAAAGAAGATGACGTGGTCGGTGCCTACAAAGCTTAGCGCCTCTCGAAACGCCCTGCCGCGACCTCTCGAACGCTGAACGAAGGCTCTGATCCCGTTCGAAGCATACACATCCAACGTACCGTCGGTTGAGCCTCCATCGATGGCAAAAACGGAATCAAAAAGAGAGAGCCTGATCTCGCCAATCAGGCGAGTCAGGCTCTCCTTTTCGTTGAAAGACAGCAGTACCAGGGTAACCGTGCTACTTTTCGGCGATTCTATTTCGTGCCCTCGCGAGACTCTTCGTCCCATTTTTGAGCGGAGGATACATCAGGAACGCCCCAATCTTCGCCGTTCCAACCATTGAATCCTTCCATCCGGAATGTCCAAAGACCGGTCGACATGTCCGAAATGACGATGAGCCCATCTTCATTTCGAACGTCGATTCCGAAGGCGCCGTTGCCAACCGCACCACCCATGGCCCCGACGTCACGAGATCCAGTGTAGGTGTCGTAGTACCCGACCGTGACCGGATTCTCCGGGTCCATCATGGAGAAGACCTGGAGTCCATCGTGATAGCCTGACACGAAGACGAAGGGCCATCTCACCTCGTGATTGTGAACCAGATTTTCCCAGTTTGCAGTCCAAGCAGAGATCGGGCTCCGAACATTTGAAAC
>CALBJU010000425.1 GCA_937893205.1 uncultured Bacteroidota bacterium | reverse complement strand
GGGAAAAAGGGTTCAATCTCACCCTCATGAGCGCCGTTCGAATGATCCGCGCCGTGCTTCCCGCGATGAGAACGCAGAAATCGGGGGCCATTATCACCATCACGTCGTCATCCATCAAAGAGCCGATTGACATCTTGCTGCTGTCAAATGTTTTTCGTTCAGGTGTGGTCAGCCTGGTGAAAAGCCTCTCCGCGGACCTTGCGTCTGAAGGAATACGTATCAACAATCTCGTTCCCGGCCAGATCGATACGGCTCGGGTACGCTCGAACGATGTTTTCAAGGCGGATCAGATGGGAATGTCGCTGGAGGACTGGCAGGAGAAGAGATACGGGATGATTCCCATGGGTCGATACGGCACCATTGAGGAGTTCGGAGATGTGGGCGCTTTCCTTCTGTCAGGCGCGGCCCGTTATATCACGGGCGCCACACTATTTGTTGACGGTGGTAAAAGTAAGACTGTGTGGTAAGATGAAAACCTTTCCTGCATGTCTGGTGGCCGTACTGGTCATGGCTGGGTGTAGCCGATCAAATGACCTCACGGTAGCCAGTTCGACAGATATTTCCACACTCGACCCGTTCGGTATGTTCAGCCGCGTGGAAATAGCTTTTGCAGACCACATTTTTCAGACCCTGACGTTCTTCAATCCGGATATGGAAGTGGTCCCATTGCTGGCCAGTTCATGGAATAGACTCGAGGGCGATACGACTTGGACATTCCATCTTCAAGACGGAGTCCGGTTCCACAACGGAGAGGTCTTCGACGCAGCCGCCGTCAAGTTTTCGCTGGAGATCGTCCTTTCGCGAAATGATTCTGGCCAGACCGTCGGCGGGGCTTCAGTCGCAATTCCGTCTGCCAATATCAAGAGCATCAAAATCGTCGACCCACTGACGGTCAACATCACGACCAATGGCCCCAAAGCTCTGCTACCCTTTTATTTGTCGCAGATCTTCATGATCGCGCCGGCGCACTACGCCGACGCCAGCGACGCTATCCGAGCGGAGAATCCCGTCGGAACCGGTCCATATGTTGTCGAGGAGCGGGTCCGCGACAGTCATGTTTCTCTTTCACGCTTCGTCAGCTACTGGGGAGAGCCTGCCCTGAATGATCGCGTGGTTTTTCGAGTGATCCCTGAAGTATCTACTCGAATCGCAGAGTTGGAAACGGGAGGCGTCCACATAATCACCGATTTGCCCTTCGATCAGGCCGCCATTTTGAGCAGTGCGACAGGTGTCCACGTGGCATCAATTCCTGGTGGTCGCCGGGTAATGATTGGCATCACGACCTCTGGAGGTCCTAAGCCGTTGGAAGACAAAAGAGTACGACAAGCTCTGAATTACGCCATCGACTTTGATGCGATTAGCGCTGGTCTGTTTGGTGGTAGTGTTGAACGCATGTCGTACATCTTCAATCCTCCGTTCAGCCATCCTGAAATCGACGCGTATCCATACGACCCGG
>CALBJU010000424.1 GCA_937893205.1 uncultured Bacteroidota bacterium | reverse complement strand
AGCATTATTGGCTTGTGGTGCAATTTGCAGAATATTTCACCCGGGATCGCCAGTCCTTAAATCAACGGGCTCAAATCGGGTACGCCCCTCGTCTTGGTGCCATGACCACAGAATTGAGTGTAGATCGTTGAGAACCACCGATTCAAGTTGATCAGGAAATAGGATTCTTTCATGCCCCTGCCTGCTGTTGAATAAGATTATGAACAAGGTCTACGAAGATGCGCTGCCCGTTGATACATCGGTACAGTCCGATGTCCGGGTCGGTTAGGTCTCCTTCCGGAGTGAAGGAAATATCTCCAAGAGCACCGCTGTGAGTACCGTATTCCTGCATTTCTTTCAATACAGCCGCACGATCCAGCGATGGCGAGCGGCGAAGGCATTCGAGAATGATCTCTGCGCAGTCATACGCTTCAGGTGCGTACTGGGGAGAATCTAACATGGAAGGATATCGATCCGCGAACTCTACCAGAAATCGTTTCGCAGAAGGTTTTACCATCATATCTATGCCAGCTAAGGTGTGGTAGGGGCTCGTGGTGTCGAGGCTCGGCACCTCCAGAAACGCGTAGGGTTTCAATGCATCGCTGCCCAGAAACACGGCATCTATGCCTCTGTCCCTCAGTTGGTGGGTAATAATGTGGGACAGATTCCAGTACATGGCGAAGAAGACCAGATCAGGTTTAGCGTCAACCACTGCGTCGACGAGATCGTCATACTGCAGGCGGCGCTCTTTCTCGCCAAAACCGTAATGCAAAACGGGAGGAGAACCGAGCCTGGTGGCCTCTGCAGCGACAATTGCAGATATAGGCTCTCCCCACGCAGAGTCCTCATTCAAAATTACTATTCGTTTCGCTCCTAGATACTTTGCTGCTACCTGGCCGAGTGCACGTCCCTGCACTTCGTCGCTGGCTACAGTTCGAAAAAAATGCCTATAACCTTTATCCGTCAACAGCGGACTCGAGGCTTCGGAGCTCATCTGCAGAATGCCAGCATCTGCGTAAATATCCTGAGTGATTACAGCCATCGCACTGCTCGTCGGGCCAAGTACGGCAATCGCGTCATCCCGCTCTACGAACGCAGCAGCGGTAGCTCGAGCAACATCTCGGTCTTTACCATTAATAATAACTTCCAGATTGACTTGGGTGGGTAAATCGCCACGTGCATTGGCCTGGTCGATGGCCATTTCGGCGGCGCAATAACCGGCTACCGAATAGACGTTGTCGTTTGAAAGTTCGAATCCAATTGTTACCGTCTGGGGCATGATTTGCTACGTATGTCTATGTGGATGGGCAGAGCAAAATAACAGAGCGACAGCTCGATGTCTCGAACCACGCTGGAGAGATCGTATTCGGTTATCAGTCCCTACTCAACCTCTCCAAGCCACAACAGGTATCCGTCCTTCTTGACGGGCATA
>CALBJU010000423.1 GCA_937893205.1 uncultured Bacteroidota bacterium | reverse complement strand
TCGCTCTTTCTCACCGCTGTTGCAGGCGAACGTCGTCAAAGTCGCCCATCACGGATCTTCGACCAGTAGTACGGAAAAGTTCATAGCCACAACTCGTTCGAACTATGCTATCGTAAGTGTAGGCGCTAACAATAGATTTTCACATCCTAACCCTGCAATCGTTCAAAACTGGGAAAACTCCGGTGCTCGGGTCGCGCAGACCGCTGCCGATGGGGGTCTTTTATTTCGCAGTGACGGTAAAAATATTACTCAGATCCTGTGGGCCCGTCAGTGATCAATAAAGACAGGGATGCGGTCATTTTCTGTAATCGCGACCGTCGTGGAACTCAGTTTATAGCCCATGATGCCCTTGCTGGTATGCGATCCGGCCACAATGAGATCAAAATTTCCGTTTTGAGCCTGCTCAATGATGCACTTGGCAGGATCTGAATCGATCATACTCACCACACGCGACACGAACCCATGACACTCCAAATAAGTCTTGGTCAATTCCATGTGTAACTCGGCGTCGACATCATCTTTCGAGTGAACATGTAAGATTTCTATTTCAATATCGGATCCAAACGGCGCCATCTGTATGAAGCGACGAATGGCCCTCGATGATGAATTTTCTCCATCTGTGGCGTAGAGTACTTTTTTCACCTCCCGATAGCGATCAGGCACAATGAGACTTGGACCAATCGTGTTATGAAATACTCCCACTAACGTGTTTGTTCGCTGCTTGGGATGACTGTAGAAGAAGTGAGGATCGGATCCCATTATCAGCAGGTCGTGGTACTTCATGTCTTCCACAATTCGCTGAAAAGGGACTCCCTCTTCCATCATTTCAATGTGATCAACACCTGATCCTTCAACATACTTCTCAAAATTATTAATCAGTTTGCGGGCATGCTCACGGGTCTCCTGAGTGAGATTTTCTTTCAACTTTTCCGCGTAATACATCGACCCAATTCCACCGCCCCTAGAACTTGATTCTATGTGTTCTGTGTCAACCACGGCTAGTCCGGTAATTCTGGCGCCAGTGGCCCGAGCAATGTGTATCGCAAATTGTGTTGCTACCAGAGAATCCGTGCCTGGGTCGAGAGCTACGAGAATGCGTTTAATCATAATGGAAATCGGAAAGATGGACCTGATTCTTGAAGAAAGGTAAACGATGTCTGGTAGTGCGACAACGTTTCACGATGACTGTGAGCTGGATTACATACAAATACACACTCATCAACAGCTTCTTATAATTATAAAAGAGAATATATTTTTAGTAGTCATTCGTAGTAGGGGCTGTGGATTCGTTTAAAATCAATTTGTCAACGACACTTGACGGGTAACTGTTGGTAGTGGTGTTAGATATTATCCCCACAACCGACCATTCAATATTGAAGGTGACCCCCTCCTATCTATCGTTCTTCGCTTTTCTAAACATATTCACATGTGTTAACACCAAAATTGTTGAAAACAGTTTGAGGACTGTCAACCACCACCGGAATGTTTGTGATTCGTGGATGATGAGTGTTCAACCTAATCGTTCTACACACGACTCCACACGCGGTATTTTTCCTAACAGTCCGCGGCGAATTACAAACGGATTGTCAACAGCACAACATGGTCAACGTGAGTCACCCTGCGCTCCCAGGACACTGAACATTTTGTGTTTATAGGCATCCACACCGGGCTGATCGAATGGGTTGATACCAAGCAAGTACCCGCCAATGGAAACGGCGTGTTCAAAGAAATAAATCAGCCTGCCCAGATTTTCTTCCGTGAGACCGTCCATCGAAATAATGTGAATAGGTACGCCTCCCGATAAATGAGCCCTGGTCGTGCCCAGAAAGGCCGCGTGTGCAATGCTCTTTATTGATTTTCCGGCGACAAAGTCCAGACCGTCCAGCGAATCATTTTCGCTTGGAACTTCAATGGAAGGGCGATCGGACTCAATCATCAAAAACGTTTCAATAAGATTGCGACGACCGGATTGCAGGTACTGTCCGAGAGAGTGGAGATCACCGGAATACGT
>CALBJU010000422.1 GCA_937893205.1 uncultured Bacteroidota bacterium | reverse complement strand
ACAGTCCTTGGACATTCCATCCCGGATATGATTGGAACGATTGGTAAGCTTCTGATTCTGATCTCGATAGTCGCCGGCATACTTTCCGGACTGACTTATCTTCGATCGTCGAAGCTGGACGATCGGGTTCGAGAGTGGAAGCGTATCGGACGATACTCGTGGTGGGTGCTGACGATCGGCATGTTGGTCAGTTTTGGTCTGTTGGCCTATCTGAATGTGACACACGCGTTTGAGTACGCCTACGTGTGGGAAAACACGTCCCTGGACCTGCCACTGGATTATTTAATCGCATCGACCTGGGCCGGTCAAGAGGGTTCATTTCTGCTCTGGATTGTGATGAACTGCTTCGTCGGCCTCGCCGTGATGAAGTTCGCGAAAGAGTACGAATCGCCGGTGATGGTAGTCATTGCCCTGTGCCAGGTCTTTCTGATCTCGATGGTCGCAGGGTTGCAGATTGGCCCGCTCGCCATTGGATCTTCTCCATTCGCGACAATCATAGAGAAATTCCCCACCTCTCCCATGATTCAGGCGGGAATCATTCCGACGGATGGCCAGGGATTGAACGACCTGCTACAGAACTACTGGATGGTCATTCATCCACCGATCCTCTTCTCGGGCTTCGCTGCGATGATAGTACCCTTCGCATTCGCAATCACAGCCCTGTGGAAGCGTCGATACACTGAATGGGTCCGTCCCGCTCTTCCATGGGCACTGTTTGCCATTCTCGCTCTTGGGGTGGGGATCACTCTAGGCGGCTACTGGGCGTATGTCACCCTCAGTTTCGGGGGCTACTGGGCCTGGGACCCAGTGGAAAACTCTTCGCTCGTGCCCTGGCTCATTGCGATAGCCGCTGTCCACACCATGATCGTACAGAAACGATCTGGTCACAGTCATAAAGCGGCTCTGTTTCTGACGATTCTTTCGTACATCCTGATCGTGTATTCGACTTTTCTGACGAGAAGTGGAATCCTCGGTGATTTTTCTGTCCATTCCTTCGTCGATCTTGGCCTGTACAATCAACTGCTGATCTGGATCGTGTTCATGGCCTGTCTGGGATTTGGGCTGTTTGCGATCCGAGTGAAAGAGCTTCCGAAGCCTGATAAAGAGCCAGAGATACTCTCTCGGGAGTTCATGATTTTCTCGGGTGCTATGATTCTCACGGGTGTTGCTCTGGTGGTTCTACTTGGAACGAGCGCCCCCATTATGGGCCGACTCTTCCGCGACAGTCCATCGACGGTTCCCATCGCATTTTACAACAAATGGACGTTGCCACTAACCATCGCGTTCCTTTTCCTCGCGGGGATGGGCCAACTTTTCTGGTGGAATAAAATGACCGTAGAGACGGTCAACAAGGTCCTTTTTCGACCTATTGTCCTCGCTTCGGTGTCCACAATTGCGGTGTTTTTCCTGACCCCGTTTCGAGATCGGGCGGCAGAGGCCGTCGTTTACGCCTCCGGTGGCTCGGAAGCCTTGAACTCTGCCGGGTTCATCGGGTCCCTGGCAGACACCTGGGCGCAGCACGGACCCTATCTGATGATGTTGATTCTCGTGTTTGTCGCGTTCTTCGCGCTCTACGGGAATGGAGAAGTGCTCATCCGGATCGCCAGGGGAAATCTCCGACTGGCCGGAGGATCGGCCACACACGTGGGCTTTTCTATCATGGTACTCGGCATCGTAGCGTCGAGCGGCCTCAGCAACGCCATTGGTGAAAATGGTGCGCAACTAGGAGACAGTCGTGACAATTTTATCCTCTCGCTCGGGGAAACAAGGAGCGTACAGGGATACGTGGTAAGCTATACGGGACACGGTACAAATGAAGACGGGCTTCCCACGTACCTACTTGATTTCACCGACCCAAACGGAAGAACGTTCGAGATGGCGCCCGTTGTGTATGAGAGCAATCGAGGACAGTGGATTCAGCACCCGGACGTGAAGATGTTTTTTGAGAAGGACCTTTTCGTGGCGGTCTCTCCAAATGTGATGTTCAATTCAGATAC
This sequence comes from uncultured Bacteroidota bacterium, assembly GCA_937893205.1. Lineage (GTDB taxonomy): Bacteria > Bacteroidota > Rhodothermia > Rhodothermales > UBA10348 > CALBJU01. Next base: position 5,170 of record CALBJU010000422.1, on the reverse strand, counting down.
GGATGGTGGACAGCTGACGCTCGCTCGAGGCGATTCGAGTCTGATCGGAAACGATCTTTATCTGATTGAATTTGTGGAGTTCGATCTGAATGTGGACGAACAGTTCATGACCGATTCCACTGAAGTCGCGGTAGGTGCTCGAATTCGACTTACCGAGCTCGCGACGGGCGACGTTCGTGAACTGAACCCGATATATCTGATTGGAAAGGATCGCAACGTCGAATATGTTCAGAACACGATAACGGACTGGAATATTACCGTCGCTTTCACCGGGATGAATGTGGACTCTGGATCCATAAACCTCTCGATCCAGGGGATTCCGGTTTCGGCTGAGGATTGGGTCGTCGTGCAAGCCTACGAAAAACCCTTCATCACCCTGGTCTGGTTTGGATTCATTTTTCTAGCCTTCGGGCTGATCCTGTCCGTTTTCAGGAGATCGTTGGACCTGCGAATCGTTGTAAAACGCTCAAATCAGTGAGCTTCGTTTTTTGGGCGGATTTTGGCCATTTTCGCCATTCGCTTATATCCCTCGTGTTTTTCGCCGATACCAGCCTGTGGGTACGGTATACGTGAAAGCCGTTCCCCACTAATAATCAGAGGCTGAAGCGAAGAATGACGACCAAAGCCATACTTGTGGCCGAAGACAACCTGGTAAATCAGCAGGTTGTAATCCAGATGTTGTCGCGACTCGGACACGCTGTGGCGGTCGTGAACAATGGAAAAAAAGCCGTTGAAGCGGCCTTGACCGGGAAATACGACCTCGTCTTCATGGACGTGATGATGCCCGTATTGGACGGACTCTCGGCTACAATCGAGATTCGAGAGTTCGAAAGGCCCGCCCTGCGCGTGCCGATCGTGGCTCTCACGGCTATAGAACGGAGTCGCAGGATGAACGAAATTGTATCGATGCCGGAATGGATGCCTTCATTCCAAAACCGTTTACTTCGCAGCAACTTGAAGAGTGTATCAACCGATTCCTGAAGCCGACCTATTTTGCTTCCGAGTCAGTGGTGATCAATCATTCTATTCTGAGTACGTTTCTGGACGCGATGGGAGACTATGACGAAGAGTTTACCCAGGAACTGATTCGCGATTATCTCTCGGAAACATCCCGTATCCGGTCAGATATTTACGCTGGACTGGCATCAGAAGACGTTGAGCTGGTCTGTAGAGCAGTACACTCACTGAAGGCGTCGAGTGCAGTGATTGGAGCCCAGTCCCTTTCCGAGCTGTGCGGAGAAATGGAAAAGAGCTGCCTACTGGATAACCTGGAAGAAGTACAGCTGAAGCTCAGCCGTTTTGAGGGTGCCCTGAATCAGGTCAGACAAGAGCTGGGTGGCTTCCAAAAAGAGCCCAGACAGGATCCATCCTAGCTCCATCCTAACGTACGATTACGACGCTGCGGGTAATCACACTTTCTCCAGCTCTAATGCGCAGGGCGTACAGTCCCGAGGCCAATCGACTCGTATCGATACTGTGCTCTGAGGATCCGGGAAGCAGCATGCCTCCAGCACCCTCCAGAACTCGTTGCCCGAGTGGGTTCAGAATTTCCCAATGAAGCTCTCCGAACTCTTTCGACTCGAGCTGAATGACGATCTGCCCGGAAGCTGGATTTGGATAGAGAGCTTCCAGTGAGAGATTCCTGGGGATGTCCGAGCCTTCGGTTGCCGTTCCCTCGAGATACGGGTCGCCAATGTTGGTCGAGCGTCGAATATGCACACCGTCAGAGGCAGTAACTGCAAACGTGTACAGCCCTTGCGCGTTTGTCGGCAAATCAGCCGAGTAGGTGAGTTCTGTGAGAGGATCGCTGACGTGAACAATTTCGCCGCTGGGTGCCCTGAAGGCCACCCGGTAAAAGATGGGCTGCCCTTCTGGATCAACGGATTCATCCCACATCGCAACCCAGACTGGGTGCGATCCAGTTTTGCCGATGATTCCATCGAATGCTCTGAAAGTACTGGGAGGTCGATTGGTGCTTCCTCCTTTTTCCAGCCATAGAGTTTGATCTCTTACTACGTCCACCCACACGTCGCGACTCCCGTCTGGCCAGCGTACGACGAGGGAGTCTGCCGTATCAACCGTTCCGATCCCGAAATGTGCGCCATGAGCCATGTTTTGACTCGTGAATCCGTCGCCGGAGGTGATAAGACGGGTCTGGGGCACTCCTTCATTCCAGAGCTCCAATCGAGCGCCTATCGCCATTTTGTTCGGCGCGGGCTGAATGTGGATTATTTTCAGAAATCCATTTGTACCGCCGTCGTTCATGAAAATTCGACTGTACGGGTTTCGATCTGCTCCGGTGAAAAAATCGATCCAGCCATCGTCGTTCAGATCTGCGACAGCGATGGAAATGTTTTGAAAAACGTCGCTCAGTCCCGATGTGGAATATCGATCTGTGAATGTGCCGTCACCATTATTGATGTACACATTCGGCGGAGCAATTCCGTTTGCTACATAAATATCGTCGAATCCGTCATTGTTGAAGTCTGCAACCGATGCGCCAAAACTCAGACTCGACGAATCCCCAGCAACTCCCGCGAGGGCCGCGACATCCGTAAAGGTGCCGTCACCATTATTGTGGTAGAGCAGATTTTCTCCCGATCTCCCGTCCAGAACCAGCATATTGGCGACGTAGACATCGAGGTATCCGTCGTGATCGTAGTCGAGCCAGGAGACGGCCCATGCGGCGCGATTATTATCTATTCCAGCCTGCTGCCCAACTTCTTCAAATGTCCCGTCTCCATTGTTTCTGAAGAGAAGATTGACCGATTTGCTCGGATCCAGCTGGGCGCAAGCGCCTATGAAAATATCCAAATCTCCGTCGTTGTCATAGTCTGCGGCTGCAACACCATAAGTCTGAACGCTGCTGTCGACACCGGATTGCGTGGTGAATTCGGTGAACGAACCCAGTCCATCGCCCAGAAATAATTGATTGTGACCCTTTTCTTCCCCAAAGAAAAGGTCGAGCGTGCCATCGCCGTTAAAATCAGCGAAGAGCGTTCCCAGTCCTTCCCCACGGAAGACGATTCCTACCTGCGGACCTGCTTCCTCGAGGCGGAGCCCATAGAGGCCTTTATAAAAGTGACTGCTGTCGTCAGCCAAATCCATGACTACCATATCCAAGAATCCATCGTCATCGACATCAGCCATGACAGAGCCGAAGATGGCCCGTCCCCATGCGGCGACCGGCAGGTTTCCCTGGAGGGTTATTTGAAACTCAATCCCCAACTCTGGGAGTGACGAGACAAATGATCCATCTTCTTGCTGCAAGTACAGAATGCCAGGCTCATAAATGTCCAGCAATCCGTTTCCGTCCACATCCGCGATGCTCGCCCCCCAGGCACTGTGCAGCGACTCATCCTGTGTGTCGAGAAGGTTCGACCTGTCGGTGAAGGTCTGTGCAGATACGAGACCTGTTGGTAGGTTTATCTACTTCAGCTATCTACGGATAACGAGTAATAACCCGTTATTTGCACTACGCCTGAAAAAAAAATTAACTTTTTCAGATGCACAGGAGATTGTGCATAAAAAGGCTTTTTTTGCACTTCCGCAACTGATCTCACACATCCGGAACGACCTGGACATTAGTCCACCCATTCAGCCACGAAAACGTTGGTGTCTCTGGTCTCGGTTCTGGCCACATTTCGGTTGCTGGAAAACGCGATCCTTGTGCCATCAAATGAGAACATCGGGAACGCGTCAAAGGTGCCTGAATAGGTCACTTGCTCAAGTCCCGTTCCATCGGTATTGATAAGGAAAAGATCGAACAACCTGCCCCCTTGCTCCATCGAGTGATGGTTGGTCGTGAAGATAATCTGCTCGCCAGATGGGTGGAAGAACGGCGCCCAGTTCGCTCCCGGTAGATCGGTTACCTGTCGAGCATTGCTGCCGTCAATATTTGCCACGTACAGATTCAGCGCTGCCGGCTCGACAAAACCGTCTTCCAGGAGGCCCCGATACAATTCAGCCTCTTCGCCTTCGGGTCGGGATGCGCGCCAGACAATCTGACTTGAGTCTCTGGAGAAAAATGCACCGCCATCATATCCCAGCGTGTCAGTCAGTTGGAGCACATCTCCGGTCTCAATTTCAAAACGCCACAATTCCAGGTCACCGGAGCGGGTAGACGTGAAGATGATGTACTTGCCGTCTGGCGAAACGGTGGCCTCCGCATCGTATCCCTCACCCCCGATTAACCGTTCGATACCCGATCCGTCACCGTTCGCTATATATATATCGTATGATTCGTAGATCGGCCAGACATAGCGCCCCTGCTCGAACATGGCGGTAGGCGGGCATTCTTTGGCTGTCGAATGGGTGGACCCGAAGACAATACGACCATCGGGCAGGAAGTAGCTGCAGGTCGTTCTACCCATGCCCGTCGACACGAGTTTATAGTTGGATGCCTCTCCATTTCCTGGTGAAGTGGGGTCCATCACATAAATCTGGTCGCATCCCTGATCGTTGATCTCGCTCCAGTCACTCTGAAAGATGATATTGGAATCGTCGAAACTCCAGTAGGCCTCCGCGTTATTTCCACCGAAAGTGAGCTGTTTCACGTTTCGAAGATGGGTTTCGTTTTCGAAACGCAGTGAATCCTGAGATGCGTCATACGCTGCTGGCGAATCGGTTCGCTCACCGGTATTGCATGCTCCAAGCAGGAAAGAAAACAAAAACGCGATGGTGCCGAATCCAACGAATCTGGAAAGAGTTCTCATGAGGAGTGATTTTAAGAATGTGATTCCGATCAGATTTTTATTACTGATGGTATAACATTGTATAGAATTGCTAAGATTATTGAAATCAAAATTACGCTCTGAATGGGATTCGAGGTTCAAAGGTTTGAAGAAGAAGTAATCGAGGCGAGCCACAAAAAGCCCGTAGTGGTCGATTTTTGGGCTCCGTGGTGTGGGCCGTGCCGCGTGCTCGGTCCAGTGATCGAGAAACTGGCCGGTGAGCAGTCGGATTTGTGGGATCTCGTCAAAGTAAATTCTGACGATCATCCAGAAATCTCCGCACGCTTTGAAATCAAGGGAATTCCGGCCGTGAAGATGTTTGTGGGCGGCGTCGTAGTCGACGAATTTACCGGATCACTTCCCGAGCCTGCCATTCGGCAATGGCTGGAAAAAGCACTGCCGAGCGAAGCGAAAAACCTTCTTCGTGAGGCTGAACA
>CALBJU010000421.1 GCA_937893205.1 uncultured Bacteroidota bacterium | reverse complement strand
GAGTCTCTCTGTGAGATCGAAAAAATGACTCTTCTCGACGGTGAAAATCTTCCTGAGGGCTGCACCGTCCTGAAAGAAGCGGGATTTACCCTCGTGTTACCAATTCGGCAACATGGGGAGACGGGGGCAATCATGTGTCTGGGATCCAAAATGACTGGACTGGACTATCAGCCCGATGAAATCGAATTCCTCTACGCCCTCGGAAATCTGGCCTTCGTTTCGTTGCAGAATTCTTATCTGGTTGAAGATCAGATAGAAAAGGAGCGTCTGGAGGAAGAAATGCGCCTGGCCAGAGAGATTCAGGAGCGCCTGCAGCCCTCGGAGCTGCCCGCATTCGAGGGACTAGAAACGGCCAGTTTGGCGCTACCCAGTCGCCATGTCGCCGGCGACTATTTCGATGCCATAAAGCTGGATGAGAATCGCATGCTGTACGCCGTAGCCGATGTAACCGGAAAGGGCGTCCCTGCGTCGCTGCTTATGTCCAACCTACAGGCCTGCTTGCGCATTCTGGTTCCTCTTGACGTGACACTCGAGGAAGGAACCTCCCACATGAACCGGGTCATTACGGAGAACACCGGCTACGACAAGTTCATCACCTATTTTCACGGCATATATGACAAGCGGGATCGCTCATTTCAGTACGTTAATGCAGGACATAATCCCGCAACGCTTGTGCGCGCGGACGGCTCGTTTGAACTCCTGGAAACGGGGGGGCTGTTGCTGGGCGTAATCGCCGGCATGCCGTACGAGAGCGCGAAAGTCACCCTGAACGTCGGCGACGTGCTGTGCATATTCACCGATGGAGTAACCGAAGCCATGAGTCCGGAGGAGGAGGAGTGGGGGGAGGAGCGGCTCGAACCGCTCCTGGTGTCACTCAGAGATCAATCGGCTGAAGAAATCCTGGCGGGCGTTCACGACGCGATCAAAGAATTTACCCATCATGCACCCGTGCTCTCGGACGATCTCACCATGATCGTTCTGAAGGCCGTAGCGTGCTAAACAACAGAATCATGTCCCTAAAAAGAGCCTTTCTGAGCATTTTTACAGCTTTTTGGGTCCTCTCGTCAGTCGTTGGTTGCACAGCGGACTCATCAGGAGCATCCGAATCTGACGTCGCTATCGTAATTCACGGCGGCGCGGGTACCATTCTTAAAGCCACCATGACCGACGAGACGGAGGCGGCCTACCGCGCGAAACTCGAAGAGGCGCTCCGGGCGGGGCATGATGTTCTTTCCGAAGGCCGATCCAGCCTGGATGCCGTTATCGCTGCCATTCAGATAATGGAAGATTCTCCGCTCTTCAACTCTGGCGTGGGAGCTGTGTTTACGAGTGAGGGCACACACGAGCTGGACGCATCCATTATGGACGGCGCAACCCGAAATGCGGGAGCCGTTGCAGGCGTCAAGACGGTCAGAAGCCCAATTGCCCTCGCGCGAATCGTGATGGAAAAGTCACCCCACGTGATGATGAGCGGCTCGGGAGCCGAGGCCTACGCTGAGGAAAATGGTCTGGAGATGGTCGAAAACTCCTTTTTTTACACCGAAAGAAGGTTTAATGCGCTGAAACGAGCGCAGGAGAGGGAAATGTCGACTCTGCAAGTCGATGCGTTTGACCTTCCTCTCTCACCTGGTGCGGAGAAAATTGGTACCGTCGGGGCCGTAGCACTCGATCGACAGGGTAATCTGGCGGCCGGCACCTCGACCGGAGGAATGACGAACAAGAAATTTGGTCGCGTGGGAGACGCCCCCATCATCGGAGCCGGCACCTATGCAGACAATCGCACTGCAGCCATATCCGCCACGGGACACGGAGAATATTTTATCCGAGGGGTGATCGCCCATGACATTGCGTCTCGCATTGATTACGCGGGAGAAGACCTCGTGACGGCTGCCAATGCTGTAATCATGGATAAACTGGGCGAACTCGGAGGGACAGGAGGTGTGATATCGCTCGACCGGAGCGGGGCGATCGCCATGCCGTTCAACACGGAGGGGATGTACCGGGGCTACATCGATATGGACGGCAACATGGTAATTCAGATTTACGGACCGTCGGGCGAATAGAGGGTCCTTCGCGATCTATCGGCGGATTCTTGCCGACGGAAACACAACCACGCTTTCGTTTCCATCTCTGCCGACCGAGGCGACACCGAACAGGTAGTTGTCGATGACCATGCCCTCGAGCGTGAACGCGGTTGCAGTGCCCACGAACCGGGAGTGCTGCCACTGAGGAGCAGTCGTATCCCGCCAGTAGATTTTATAGCCGGCAAGATCAGGGTCTTCCACCGCGTCCCACTCAAGACTCGTTGAAGGGCGGACGGCGCCACCGATCCGGACAACGTCCGGTTCAGGTGGCGCCCAAGCGAGGCCTGCGAGGCTTATGGCATTCACCGCTGTCAGCCTCGAAGCATAGTCGAAATTGACTCCCTCGACAACATCACCGTAGTGAATGCCGTTCTCTACGCGAATGTCCTGGTGCTGTCGCGTATAATTTTCGTGGGTCTCCATTATCCGAATACCGGGAAATCCCGCGTCGTTGAAAGGACGATGATGTCCGCCGCGACCAAATCGATCCAGTCTATAGATCATCTTCGCGGTCAGATTGGTGAAATATTTCCCCGTCATTCGATCGACGTAGCGGGCCAACTGTCGCGACACCCCATCCACCTCGCCTCCCGTAAAGCGCCTCGCGGCCCTCGCTCGATCGGTCTCTGTCACGGGAGTCGGCTCGGAGAATACACGAAACGATGAGTTGTCGATGACGCCATCAACACCTTCAATATTGCCAATCATGTCATTGTTGAGAACTCCGACAATATCCCACCCGTCTTTCTTCGCACGCGCTGCCATATGAGCTCCGCCCCACAGGCCCTGTTCCTCGCCAGATAGTCCGACGTAAACGATGCTGCTGGCAAAGGTGTAGGCCGTCAGAAGACGGGCAGCCTCCAGAACACCCGCCATTCCCGACGCGTTATCATTCGCTCCCGGAGCGTCGGTTTCACCATCCAAGCCGTTTGAAGCACGTGAATCGATATCACCTGACATGATTATGTACCGATTTGGATTACGAAAGTCCTCCTGTATGGCAATTACGTTGACCACCCAGACGTCCCGTTTAGCACGCGAACTGGATCCCTCCTTAATGAGGCTGCGCTGATAGAATACGCGGAGGCACCCGCCACACCGCACGGAGATTGCATCGAACTCGGATTTTATCCACCGACGCGCAGCACCGATTCCCCTCACGGTCGAAACAGTGTCTGAAAACGTGTTTCGGGTTCCGAAGCCAGCCAACATCCGGATGTCGGATTCAATTCGTTCCGACGAAGACGCGGCAATGATGTCATACATCCGGCTATCACTTTCCGGAGGAGCTTGTCCCGCAACCGAATAGGCGAAGAGCAGAGACAGGAAGAGAGGGAAGAAGCGGGTCATGGTCGTGGTGATGGTATCACTTCTGGTGAAGACAGAGCCTACGAAATTGATAGCTGTGCTTCAACGACCTTGTGGTCCTGCTTGCGAATAAACCGGGTGAGCCGGGACCGGACAGAGCACCCCTCAAATGCTGAGTCCGATCCCGTAGTGGCTCACTTTGAAGGTTGTTCGCGTGGACCAGGTGGGTACTCATTGAATCGACCAAGCGCACATCGGATTTAAGTGGGAACTGGGATAATAAATGTGTGTCGAAATCTTAATTCTTTCTCCATGTTCGCCGATACTGACCCCCAACACATGTGTCATGTAACCAGAACGAGAGCAAATCATGCCTCAGACAATGATGGCATTTCTGGCAATGATGATTGCTGCACTGGCAACCATCAACCAGTTGACCGAACAGATAAAATCTTTCGACGAGACCCTCCGAGGGGAGTATGAGCTCATGGCCAATGTGATCGATCCCGTGCGGAAGCGAATGGCAAAGAATCTTGCTGACAATCTCCTCACGAAGCAGCGTGAGGCGGTTAAAAGAACTCTCGAGCGATTCGATGAAGGAGTTGCCGCAGACGTTGAAAGCTCTTCAAAATTGAATCGGGGAAATAAGTAGATCATTCCCGGTTCCAGATAAAACTCAATGCGGCCCGACGATGTATATCGTCGGGCCGCACTGCATTCTGGCGTTTGCTATTTTCGGACCATGAATTTCTCTCGCCTGGTATTTATCGTCCTGATACTCTGCAGCGGTTGCCGCCTGCAGACACCTCAAACCAGGCGGGACGGGGTGGAGAAGGGACCGATGAGCCTCGAACGAATCCAGGCGCACGTGTTGTTTCTGGATGCCGACGAGCAGGAAGGACGACGGGTGGCAACGAGGGGCTTTTCGCGTACAGCGGTGTATCTGTCCGAGCGGCTTCGAGAATTTGGTGTCCAACCCGTCCTCGCGGGCGAGCATCGAATGCAATACGCCTCCTCCATCGAGGTACTGACCCGAGCGCGCGTGTCCAGGATCGGCCAAGACACCCTGATACTCATCCAGGGTCGGGATTTTCTGGTCGATGCGTCTTCCGGCAATGGGAACGTGACGTTTTCGAGGGTGGATTTACTTACCGAAGGCGGCTCCCTCATGATTACGGGCGAAGTCGAGATTCTGGTCGGCGGTCGCTCGGGCGATGGAGTTCGTGAGCGCAGGGACTACCCCGTGGTCAGAATATCCCAAGCCGTCTGGGAAGAGCCACACGATCCAGATGAGCGCTGGACGATTATCATCAACAAGGAAAAACAGATCGTAACAGCGGCCATGAACGTCGCTGGGTACATCGCGGGTGCAGATCCTGGATGGCGAGACTCTCTGATTGTAATTGTCGCGCCGGTGGACGGGGACGGCCTTCAAGGTTCGCATTCGCTGACCAACGGCAGTGATTCGTCCGTAGCTGCGGCCGCGTTGCTGGAAATGACGAGAAGGATAACCGTGCTTCAGAGTCGCTGGTCCATCTTTAGGCCCTCGTTCTTGATCGCCTTCGTGAGTGGAACTCGAGGTGTGTGTGACGGCCCCAGAGCGCTTATGCGTCATATCCCATGGAGCAAAGGAAATATTTCATCGATCCATGTTCTGACTACGGCCGGTGGCACGCCGTGTAACTGGAAAGAATTGACGGCGGAGGCTGGCATAGAGGCTCCCACAACGGTGAGATCGTTTCCTCGACCCAGTCTTGAATCGGAGGAGAGCGACTTAGGTGGGTGGCACTTGAGGCGGCAATTGCTTACCGGGGACTATTCCGAGACGGCCTCCGCAGAAGCGCTGCTCGTTGCAACGGAGTTATTGGACACCCTGCTCGGTTCGCGGCGAGCCCAGGAGGTGAATCGCTAAAAGCGTGAGCCTGCCGCTCGATTTTAGAACACGACTTTAGAATGCGACTTTAGAATGCGATGCCGAAGTAGAAGGTCACGGTTGTGTTGTACAACTCGGGCTTGGACGAGCGAGCGTTGGAAAAACCGAAAACGGACCTGAGCCCGAACGACAGTGTTTCTCCCCGAAATTTCGTGTCAACATCAATTCCCACGGCCAATCCGAGGTCTTTGTCTTCTACGGTATCGTCCGTCTCCGTCTGTTCAAGGTCACTGCCGGGAGCTCGGAATCTGATCTGGGCGTCGGTCTTGAACGCCATCGATGGACCTGCAAACAGACGAGGACTGAGTGTACCCTCTGTGTTGAACCGGTATCCAATCAGGACCGGAAGCTCGATGTAGGTAATTTCGGAGACGCCAATAATTGGAATGCCTTCAATCGTACCCTCAAGCTCCGCGCCTTTTACCGTGTAGTTGAGCCCCGTTTCGAACTCAAAACCCGACGCATAGATGTACCGAATTCCTCCGCCTCCTCCAAAACGGTATATCGGTGAAGCGTCATCCAGATTTCCTCCCCTGAACGAAGAACCCGACACCCCAAGATTGATAAATGCTCGAAATTGCGCTGACGCGGCCAGGGGTTGCAGCAAGAGGCTCAGCATTCCAAGAACGAATGCACATCTGATTGTCTTGGTGATCATGGCTTGGTTTTCTTTTCTCGAATGGAGGGCAACTGAGGAAAACTAGGTTACCTTTTCGAAATCACAAAGGTATTACGGAAGCCGTGTATTCCTCTTTATCTTGCCCCTCAGAGAGAATGCTGTTGTTTTAGAGGTCGAATAGTCAACTTCAGCATCTGACAGAAGATTCACCACACTTGGAGATCCACTTCGGACCCGGTTACGCGCCATTACTACTGATCTTACGTACTCTATCTCAAGGCGAGCGTTTTTCTA
>CALBJU010000420.1 GCA_937893205.1 uncultured Bacteroidota bacterium | reverse complement strand
TTGAAATACGTGGAGGACGAACAGACGGGAGAGGTCCCCAATCATTTAAAAGACTCCAGTCGGGATGCAAAAGGGCTCGGTCACGGCGATGGCTACCTCTATCCCCACGCTTACCGAAACCATTACGTCCCACAGCAATACCTCCCGGAAGACATGCAGGGGACCTATTTCTACGAGCCCAGCGATGTTGGATACGAACGGACCATCAAGGAACGGCTGGACTACTGGCGCTCCCGCGACGAAGAGAAGGACTTGAAACGCCGCGTGCAGCAGTACGGGGAGCGTTCTCCGGATGCGGGCTCGCCGGACCCGGTCGCGGAGTCGAGCGTGGAGTCAGATGGTATGTCAGATGATGTGTCTGATGGAGAGTCTGAATCCAAGTAGTACCTTCCGCCCGATGCTCAAGCTTCTCAACATTGCGGACGCGATCGATCGATTTCAGGATCGAATCGGCAAGTGGCTCTACTGGCTGACCCTTGGGATGGTCGCCATCGGGGCGTACAACGCGCTGGTTCGTTATCTGGACAAGTATACCGGCATGACGCTCAGCTCGAATACTTACCTCGAGCTGCAGTGGTACATGTTCAGTCTGCTGTTTCTGCTGGGCGCTGCCTACACGTTAAAGCACGACGCGCACGTGCGGGTGGATATCTTTTATTCCAAACTGAGCGTGAAAGGAAAGGCCTGGGTGGATCTGCTGGGCACGGTCCTGATTCTGTTTCCATTCTGTGTTCTGATGCTTTGGACCTCGTGGCCCATGGTCATCAATTCCTGGGCGGTCCTTGAGATATCCCCAGATCCAGGTGGTCTGCCCCGTTACCCTATTAAAACGGCTATACCTGTCGGGTTTTTGCTCGTGCTGGTGCAGGGCGTCTCAATGTTCATTCGCAAGCTCGCGATTGTGCTGGGATTTGAAGACGCGAGTGGTGACGGGGAGTCACACCTGGAATTAGCTGGCGGGGAAGACTGATGGAAGGTGACTGGCTGGCCCCGCTGATGTTCGCGGGAGCTCTCATCCTGATTTTTACTGGCTTTCCAGTAGCCCTTGCCCTCGGTGGAACGGCGCTTCTGTTCGCATTCATCGGCGTGGAAATGGGCATGTTTGATTGGCCGCTGCTCCTGGCGATGCCGGATCGAACATTCGGGATCATGTCCAATTTCGTCCTGCTCGCGGTACCCTTTTTCATATTCATGGGCACGATGCTGGAAAAATCGAAGCTCGCCGAGGATCTTCTGACGACGGTCGGCCAGGTTTTTGGCCCACTTCGCGGCGGCCTGGCTCTGGCCGTGGTTTTCGTTGGCGCGCTGTTGGCTGCTGCAACCGGAGTGGTAGGGGCCAGCGTCGTCGCCATGGGCATGATCTCGCTCCCGGTGATGATGCGCTACGGCTACTCGAACGAGTTATCGGCCGGTGTGATTGCCGCCTCCGGAACGCTGGGTCAGATTATTCCTCCCAGTGTGGTGTTGATTGTCCTGGCCGATCAGATGGGCATCTCGGTCGGCGACCTGTTTATGGGAGCTCTCGTGCCGGGTGTTATGCTGGCGGGGATGTACGCTCTCTACTGTGCGGGTGTAGCCTATTTCCAGCCCGAAAAGGCGCCAGCACTCCCTCCGGAGACGCGTAACATTGCTCGCGGAGAACTTATCAAACGCATATTTCTGGTCCTCCTGCCGCCGCTGGTGCTGATTCTGTTGGTCCTGGGGAGCATCTTTGCTGGAATTGCCACGCCAACCGAGGCCGGGGCGCTGGGAGCATTGGGCGCCATCGGGTTGGCAGCGGCGAACAGACGCCTCACGTGGAAGGCTCTACGCGAAACGATGGATAACACGACCAAGCTGACGGCCATGGTCATGTTTCTGCTTATCGGATCGACGGCCTTTGCTCTCGTTTTTCGAGGACTCAACGGGGACCTCTGGATCAAGGATCTGCTGACCAATCTACCTGGCGGTGTCATAGGCTTGCTGATTGTCGCAAATCTGGTAGTGTTCATTCTGGGCTTCTTCATCGACTTCTTCGAGATTGCTTTCATCGTGATCCCGCTTCTCGTACCGGCCGCCGCACTGCTCGGTATTGACCTCGTCTGGTTCGGCGTCATGCTCGGCATGAACCTGCAGATGTCCTTCCTCACGCCGCCGTTCGGATTCGCGTTGTTCTATCTCCGCGGTGTGGCGCCTCCCGAAATCACGACGGGGCAGATATACCGCGGAGCAGTGCCCTTCATAATAATTCAGGCGATCGG
>CALBJU010000419.1 GCA_937893205.1 uncultured Bacteroidota bacterium | reverse complement strand
CACGACATATTCGGTGGGGGCCATGTCCATGCCTGAGTTTCTGACTCATCCATTCATGCAGCGCGCCCTCCTATCGGGTCTGTTGTTGAGTATGCTCGCAGGCTACTACGGCGTGTTCGTCGTGCAGCGAAGATTGAGTTTTCTGGGAGCTGGCCTAGGGCACGCAGCGTTCGGCGGCATTGCCCTTGGCCTGTTTTTGGGCGTTCAGCCACTATGGATTGCCATCCCGTACACGGTCGTAGTGGCAGCGGGAATCTCGTGGGTGAAAAATCACACTCGACTCTCGGGCGACACGGCGATTGGCGTGTTCTTTTCCATCTCAGTGGCCCTGGGAATCGTGTTTTTATCCCTGGAATCGGGTCGAAATGCGGATGCGTTCTCGTATCTGTTTGGCTCGATTCTGGCCGTCAGCTATACGGATATCTGGGTTAGTGCCGGCCTATTTTGTGTAGGCATGCTTACGATATTTACCCACTGGGGCGCTTGGGCTTACGCGTCTTTTGATGAGGAAGCTGCAAACATAGAAGGACTGGCTACCAAGCGTCAGGATACGTTGCTCACAACGCTCATCGCCCTCACAATCGTGCTGTCTATAAAGGTCGTCGGTATACTCCTCGTCGCAGCCTGGATCGTCCTCCCGGCTGCAGGTGCGCGGCTCATCTCTCCCACGTTCAGAATTATGACCATCGTGTCCATCGGACTGGCGGCGGGCTCTACGGTGGTTGGATTATATCTCTCCTATGCGCTGGATCTCCCCTCGGGCGCGGTCATCGTCCTGGTTCAAGCTGGCGTATTTCTTGTGGCCATGACTCTTCAGAGTCGAGTCGAGAACTAGGCGTCTATCCGGATAAGTGGTTCGCCAGGAACGCGGGGCGGCAGCGCTGACGATCCTCTAGGCAGTGTCAGGCGCGGGCTGGATGATACCCGTTTCGAGTGTATAGACAGGGTAGTCGGCTTCGGTGACTCCATTTCTGATGTCGTCCAGCTTTCGTTTGAGCAACCTCCTCTTGAAGGCGCTCAGATGGTCGATGAACAGTACCCCCTCAATGTGGTCGTATTCGTGCTGAATAACGCGCGCCAGAATTCCCTCGAATACTTCATTTCTTTTTTTGAAACTGCGGTCGAGGTATTCAATTTTTATTCCGCCCGGACGAATAACATTTTCGTGAATGTCTGGAATGGAAAGACAGCCTTCTTCGAACTCCTCGTCTTCCTCGGTTTTATCCACAATCTGGGCATCGATGAAAATCATCGGTTGGGAGGGCATCTCGATCCCATCTTCCTCAAAGTCGCGCTCCATCGGGGTGACATCGACCACGAATATTCGTACTGACTGACCCAACTGCGGGGCCGCCAGTCCAATACCGGACGCGTCATGCATCGTATCGATCAGGTCACCAATCAGTCGTTGAACGTCCTCCGAGTCCCGTTCCACAGCCGTGGTTGGCGCACGAAGCTCGTCAGAGCCAAGTAAATATATCGGGCGAATCATGGCTGTAATTTACCGCTATTCTCGTCCAAGTAATCTTGAAGAATGATTCCTGCAGCTGCAGTATCGATACGGCCCCTGCCCGTTGATCTAAGCGAGGGTCGCTCTCCCAGTTTTATCAGTTCTTTGGCCTGCTCCGACGAGAACCGCTCATCCTGACGTACGAAATCCGCACGTGGCCATCGTTTCTTGAGCCGATTGATAAATTGCTGAACTCGCTCTGTTGCGGCGCCCTCGGTACCATCCTCTTCAAGGGGCCAGCCCATAATCACCTGTGCAATGCCCTCTTCGGCGGCGATTTTATCCAGAACCCGAATTGCTTCATTGGTTGAATAGGTGCCCACCGGCTGTGAAAAGAGAAGAAGAGGGTCAGCGATCGCTATCCCAATGCGTTTCGTTCCGAAATC
>CALBJU010000418.1 GCA_937893205.1 uncultured Bacteroidota bacterium | reverse complement strand
GCCCGTAGGGCACACCAAGCCCGCCACCCACGTTGATGAACTCGCGCTGGCCGAAGGAAAGGGATGCCTCAAGAATGACTTCGATCGCGCGCCACAACACGGCGGTGTCCAGAATGCCGCTCCCGATGTGCTGATGCAATCCTGCGATCTTAATGCCGTGCGTTTCGGCTAAACGGTGAATCTCGGAAATCTGTTCTACCGGTATTCCGAATTTGCTCCGTTCGCCGGCGGTAATCACGTGTTCGTGGTGGCCCGCGCCAATCTGCGGATTCAGCCGAATACAGACGGACGACCCAGGATACTGTTGTCCAAGTCTTTCCAGTCTCGAGAGTTCACCAATGTTCAGAATGACGCCTTTCGAATGCGCGAAGTGCATTTCCTCATCTGTCATGTTGTTCGCCGAGAACAATATGCGATCCTTCGGAAACCCTGATTCCAGCGCAACGATGAGCTCAGCCGGCGATACAGCGTCGATTCCGAGACCTTCCTTCTGCATCGTTCGCAATATTGGCGCCGCGTGATTGGCCTTCATCGCGTATAAGAGCTCCAGCGGAAGGCCTTGCAAATGGGACCGAAGTTTCTCAACCCGATTGAGCAGGATATCCTCGAAGTAGACATACGTCGGCGTTCCGAATCTTGCGACGGCTTCAAGAAGCAGCTCGTGGTGATGAGCGGAAAATCCAGGCATCTTCAGATGAATTCAAGTGGAAGCGCCGATTATAGTCCATGGTGCCCGACTTATCCAATCCTCGCTACATGATTACTTCGCCAAACTCGATGTTTTCGGCCGCCAGAACGAAGACCGTCGTGGGCAAGTCGCTGGAGCGTTCCTGTAATTGAGAATAGTAAGACTGGAAATTGTCGTCCGGAGTGGCCATTCCGAGGAATACCAGATCAGCCGAATGGGAGGACTCTTTGATAATCTCCCAAAACGGTTTCCCGTCCGAAACAAGTACCTCGGCACGAGCACCCGTGCGGGAGGAGAGCAGAATTTCTTCCAGGTTTACCCTCGCTCCTTCCGCGGCCGCCGACGTTGGTACCACCATCTTGATAGTCACTTTTGACCCACGCCACTCGATACTGGTGCTCAGCAGCCAAGAAAGGATGACCATGAGCGCACCATTTCCTTTACGGCCACCCCACCAGACATCGATGTGTCGTCGAGCTCCAAAACCACGTTGTTCGTTGTGCCGAACGATCAGCGTATTACGATGTGCGGCGTAAAAATGCGCAATCATGTTGCAATAGGCTTCGTGATGGTCCAGTTGCTCGGTCGCACCCAGCACAACTGAATTTGGGACCAGAGTGCCGAGGCCATACGTCGAAACCAGCTGGCGGGCTCCTTCGAACGGATCGTCTGCCGTCACGATTCGGACCAGGGCCTGGACACCATGTTTATCCAGATACTCATAGATGCTCGTGGACATGTTTTCGATGCGTGTCGAACTGAGGGTATCTCCCGTGAGAACCGAAGACACCGTCAGCAGAGCTCGATTGTGACTCAGCGCGGATGCAAGCTCGATGAGGTGCCACCGTTTCGTAGGAGCTCCTGAGAGGACCAGCAGATGGGGTCTCCAGTTTTTTGGATCTACCGTTTTTTGTCGGAGCCGCAGCAAACCGGTACGCGTCAGATTCAGCCAGATTCCCGTCCGGACATCCCCCCACGCTGACCTTATTTCCTGGTGTTCCAGCCAGAAATAGATAATGACCACAATGGTGATAGCTGCGCCCGTAGCGAGAGCATTGATCAGAAACATGACGATTGTGCAGCCGATAGCGCCAGCGAGGGAAAACAGCCAGTGGACGCGGAATTTCGGCCGAAAGGAGGGATTCCCCAGGAATCCCTCCAGGCCCGCCGTAATGTTCAGGACGCCGTAGGTGGTCAGAAAAAACATCGTGAGAATCGGCGCTACGATATTCAAATCGGCCAGCATGATTGTGCCGGCGGCCAGCGCGAACGTGAACGCGGTTCCAATCCGCGGTTCGTCGTTGGGGCCCGATCCCTGACCCAGTATTCGAAAGACTTTCGGAATGACTCTGTCACGGGCAAGCGCCTGCAAGACTCGTGGAGCACCCAAAATGCTCCCGACTGCGCTCGAAAGCGTAGCGCCCCAGACGCCCATGATGATGGCATCTCCCCAAAACGAAATACGGCGCATGATGAGTGGATCCGAAATAAGTTGCTCCGGAGTCGCTCGGCTCACGAGAAAGAGAGGAATGATCATATAGATGAGAAACCCCACTGCGATCGCCGCCAGTGTACCGATGGGAATGGAACGAGAAGGATTTTTAAGGTCTCCCGACATGTTGATGCCGGTCATGATCCCTGTCACCGCGGGAAAGAAGACGGCGAAAACCAGCCAGAATCCAACCCGGCTGACGGGCTCAATTTCCACGGGTCCGGGCTCGATTGATCCTCCGAACGCCAGCGACAGCAATGACAGTCCAATAGCGCCCATGATTACGTACTGGACCCTGATGGCCGCTCTGGCCGATCGGAGAGCCAGCAAGGTTACCGCAGCAGTCGTGATCAGTGCGATGGTCTTTTCATCCAGGGCCGGAAAGACGTTTACCACGCTTTCCGCAAATCCGAGGGTATAGAGGGCGACCGAAAGTGCCTGCGCGATATAAAGCGGTATTCCCACTGCCCCGCCGGCTTCGATTCCGAGCGACCTCGATATCATGTAGTAAGCGCCGCCGGTTTTCACCCGCTGATCCGTGGCAATGGACGCCACCGAGAGTCCGGTCAAAAAGGTGATTCCTGTTGCTAGGGTCACGATTACGAGCGTCCCTACGAGGCCGACATTTCCCACGACCCATCCAAATCTCAGGTACATGATGACCCCGAGAATGGTCAAGATAGATGGTGTAAATACGCCTCCGAACGTGCCCAATCCCGAAGGTGAGCCGTTTCCATCTGCTGATGCGTGGGCAGGTGATGGATTTCGCGCCATGTGCGAATGATACGGAACGCCGGCGATCAGAGGAGCAATTCAGCGAGAATGTAATCGGCGATCAGAATACACACGCAGCTGATGACCACTGCCTGGGTAGCCGCCCTTCCTACGCCGTCTGCACCTCCCTGCGCCTGAAATCCCTTCCAACATGAGATCGAGGTAATGACGAATCCGAACGCGAGCATTTTGGTCGCGCCAAAAAACGCATCAAACACGAGAAAAAATTGACGAGCGCCCAGGATGTAGGATTCAACAGACAGATAGCCCATGAACTCGCCTGCATACGCTCCACTGCCGATCGAGACGACCGCGGCGCCGACGTACAGGGATGGAAACATGATCACTCCCGCGATGACGCGGGGAAGGACGAGATAAGCGATAGAATTGAGGCCCATCGCTTCGAGGGCGTCTATCTGTTCGGTGACCTTCATCGTTCCGAGCTCTGCTGCTATACTTGCCCCGATACGCGAGGCCAGAACCAATCCGGGGATGAGCGCGGCGAGCTCGAGCATGAGCGTGGGGACGACGACAGAGCCTACCGCTTCTGAAGAGAGGATCGTGTTTTCAAGCTGATAGGCCGTCTGGATGGTGATTACCACGCCCGCGAAGGCCGAGGCCATGAGCACAACGGGGATGGATTCCACACCGATACGAACCATTTGCTGGAAGATGATAGGGAAGTACCTCAGCGACTCCCGGGTCGTCGAAAACGCCTTTTTCATGAACAGGGCGTACTCACCGACTCCTCGCAGGCCTGAGAGCAATCGAGCATATATCATGACACCCTCCCCCTCGAAATGGCTGCTGAACTCTTATCCGGCTTCTGCCGGGGGTTGATCTTGTTGAGGTAGATCTGCCGCAGGACGTCACGAATGCGCGATGGCCGGTGGCCATCGCGCATGTTGGCCTGACCAATCTGGTATGCCAGCTTCCACTGATGTCCCAGCACGCGATAGGCGTGCCGCAGGGGAGTCGAGGGATCGTACACGTGAGTCGCCTCGGCAGAGACTCCATTGACTTCCATGATCTTGATTCCCTCACCGCGCTCCAGATGTGCTGCGCTCGGAACACGAATATCGAATCGACCGAAAAAGAAGCCTTCCATTTGGACTGCTATCCTGTTTATTTCTTCCTCCAGAGCAACGGTAAGCAGATATCCCCCGTCCAGAAACAGGGCTCCACGCGAATGTGTACCGACGGACACCAGTGGGTACACTTCGTTTTCGGGTATGACGTCGTCCAGCTGCAGCGCGTGTCTGCGGAAAAATAACGGAGACATGTCGACTGCGCGATCATCGTCCATGATCAACCTTTCGAGCGTGTCGCGTCCGTTACCGAGAACGGACTCCGTGCGCGCGAATTCTACGGAATACCCTCCTTTTTCCGGAATTTCTCCGGGCAATCCACCCGGATTCGGGGGAGAGTAATCGCTCTCAGATGTTGAATGTGCCAGCATGGAGACTACAGGAAGGGTAGGAAGGGCTCGCCATAATGCCGTCGGCCCTAGTCGTACGGTTTTTATTGGTTGTTGATGCGTTTCCAGTGTTACAGGCTTGCGAGCAATTGGGTAGCAGAAAATGTGCTGGAGTGTTGATGGATTATCCTGACGGATTGCGTACTTATCATCCGATTCGACTTCCATTTTAACCAGTTAATCCTGCGCCATGGCTCCCAACGAAACCTCTTCAACCGAAGTCACCAAAATATCCTG
>CALBJU010000417.1 GCA_937893205.1 uncultured Bacteroidota bacterium | reverse complement strand
CGAGGAAGAAATATGGATATGGCCCAATTTTGCGGATGGTGCGATTCCGTGTTTGATGGCATTCTCAACGAGAGGCTGCAGAATCAGATTTGGGATTCGGATCTCCATCGTCTCCTCGGGAATGTCGTACGTCACCGTGAGTCGGTCCTCGAACCGAATTTGCTCGATTTTTAGATATCGCTGTATGTAATCGATTTCTTTAGCGAGTTGGACCTCATCTTTACCGCTTGTTTCCAGGGTAAATCGAAGCAGATCGCTCAGATGGTGGAGCATCCTGTTCGCCTTCTCCAGCTCCTCGTCGATGAGTATAGAAATTGTGTTCAGCGTATTGAACAGGAAGTGCGGGTGCAGTTGCATTCGGAGAGCGTCAAATTGCGCTCGCGAAAGCTGCGCCTGGAGGTTCGATTTTTCGAGGGCAAATGTGGCCCGGGCAATCTCCTCTTGTTTGTATCTCCAGGAATAGTCAAACGCCACATACAGAGCCAGAATCAGGATATATCTGTACGAATAAATCATCAGCGCGAGCAGATGCCGAGACCGCAATCCCCACATCTCCGAAAGAATTGAAAGAATGTCCCTTTCATTGAAAATCATGTTCCAGCTGATCATCCACACAAGGTTGTGAATAGCCACAAAGACCAGAAAGAAGGCCAAATGGGGAATGAGCACCTTGAGAAGAGTTGCCTTTTCTATCCGAAAACGCCTCGCCACCCTGAGGATGAAAGGCGTCTGACCTGCGAGAATTCCCCAGTACAAAAACTGCTCTCCGTAGAGTCGGAACGAACTTATCGGAATGTCGCTGAGGTATGCCCTGAGTGCATGCTCTCCAGTATAAACAAGCGAAACCACTATGTAGGCCCCGATTATCCACTTCCAATTTACCGGCGGATGGCGACGAACAGCTGAGGACATGGGTCAGGCCTAAATCTGAGGATTCTTGGGGTTGCGTAATCATGATAACGGGTTCAAAACGATAAGAACCCCCTACAGGTTGCCTTTTTACCTCCACAGATATCAGAACGGTGCCTCAAATTCGAAAATAAACGCGAATTCTGGCAACTATCCAGCTGGCCAGATGCCATTGAAGTATGCATCGATCATCCATAGAGGGCCTTCCAACACTTATCCGGTATGATCCATCCCAGATCCGTAACTCCTGGCTGATCGATCTACAGAATCAGGCTCATTCTCATTCCCATTCCACCCCTACCGAGTGACGGAGAAAAGGTGACACGTGCGGGTTTGCCTTGATGCCTCCGAGAAAGCCAGTATGCCATGGTCAGGCCCGTGGCGCTTCCGGCCAGTACATCGGTCAGCCAGTGTTTTTGGCGCTCCATCCGAGCAATGGCTGTGCCGGTTCCGATTGTCAGGAGGCTGTAGGTAAAGACATTTGGATAATAGAAGGTCCATGGTGCGAGGATGGCGAACGCGGCAGTGGCATGTCCAGAGGGGAAGGCCGAATTGATATCGGTGAACGGGTTAAAATCACGGGCTCCTCGCCCGTCTTCCGGACGAGACCGGCCGAATGTAGTCTTGACAAACAGGGTTACCAGTCCTGCATAGATGGGCGCCTGAAGCGACGTGAAGGCCGCATCTTGAAATTTCTCGTCGTTGCCCAGCAGAGAGAATGAGAAAACGGCGGCTGGTACCGAGAGCGCATACGGCCCTCCTGCCTGATTGGTAATTCTGAGGAATTCTCCAAATCCCCCGTTCCCCCAATCGCGGGCCGCCTCACTCTCCTGCTGATCGAAGTACGAGAGCGGAACGAGCATTGCCAAAGAAGTCGCTACGCGTAGGATGCGTTTTCTATCCATCGTTCGAATCCAATTTCCAGCATCTCCGAAAAACCAGGATTGAAATCTACTTCCATCCGACGCTTCTTCCGCCTGGGCCTGCGCCGTTTGAATGCAAAGGCTACCTGTGCACGCGAGAAGAAACACGAGAGCAATGAGCTGTGTTGCTCGATTCAGAAATTCTGGTCGCGTCACGAGATCGAAGGGTTGCTATCTGACGGGGCTAATTCGGTGAACCAGCCTCATGGTGCCGGTACAGTTAAAAAGTAGGTTCGCAGGCAGCAGATATCAATCACTCCCTCGAGAACCTATTGGCCCGCAAAGGGCACGTCTTAATAGAGTCATCTTAATAGAGTCATCAGATGGACGCACTACGTAAGCGACCCAAAAAGAACTTAGGCAACTATTTAGTT
>CALBJU010000416.1 GCA_937893205.1 uncultured Bacteroidota bacterium | reverse complement strand
AAGTGGTCCTGCAAAACTGGACAGTCTCTTGAGTGGAATCTTGCGGGTTGATTATAATGCGTTGCTGTGATTTCTTCTTTTGCGACTCATCGTTTGTATCCTTTCTTGAGGGTGATAAGATCGCAAGACTCCACCTTATTTGTTGTTCAGACTGTCCGATGAATCAGGACCATCTCTAACACGCGGCAGAAGATCTCAATATTAAGTTTATGCAGGAGCGACCCGATCACCGGAATCCGGATCATGAATCGGTGCGTGATAAAATTGGTTTAAAAAAAAGCCCTTATAAATAAATGATTTATAAGGGCTCGTATAAATAAAACTATTATAAATATTATTCAGGAATACCAGTACCTCCTTCAAGAGGTGCCCAGTTTGAATGCATTATTTTCCAACCATTTTCTGTTGAAATCCATACTGAAGAAGCTCTTGTACTGTAGTCTATAACATCACTTTCTCCAACTGTGTAATCACCTTTAGCGTAAAAAGTTAAAACAGCTGTTCTAGAATCAGGTGAAAGAGATACATTTATGTCATATAATTCAAAATTTACTGACCCAGAGTCGTCTGTTCCCCACTTAGCTTTTTGTTCAATATCGAATCTTTCTGAGTTCATTACATAAAACTTACTCAAGTTTGAATCTCCAGTAACAAAAGCAATGTTTTCGTCAACATGCTTGTTGAATTCTTCTAAGTTTTGTGTAAGTATAGCATCTTGAAGTTTTACTGCTTTTTCTTTAAGAGCACTAGAAATATCTTCATTAGACATTTTTGGTTCAGTAGGAGTTGTTGCTGTTTGACAAGCTGCAAATAAGATCACAGTTGTTAATAGTAATAGAAATAATTTTTTCATGTATAAATTATCATGTATAAATATTAAAGGTTAATTTTGATTGAAGGTATTAAATTATATCTAAGCATTCCACCTATGCCCTTAGAAGTGGTCCTGCAAAACTGGACAGTCTCTTGAGTGGAATCTTGCGGGTTGATTATGCTGTTTCTTGAAGCGTTTGGTGATTAAAAAATACGTGATCCGGAGTCTGTCTGCCAAGCGAACTGTGGCGTCGTTCTGCGTTGAAGTAGCCAAAGTAATCGGCGATTGAGCGACGGGCCTCGGCTACACTCTCATATGCTCTGAGGTACACCTCCTCGTACTTCAGGCTTCGCCAAAGTCTCTCAACGAAGACATTGTCCATCCAACGACTTTTTCCGTCCATAGATATTTGGATGTCGTGTTTCTTGAGAACATCGGTGAAGGCCATCGATGTGAACTGGCTTCCCTGATCCGTATTGAAGATCCCAGGAGCTCCGTAAACAGCGATGGCCTCCTGGAGCGCTTCCACGCAGAAGTCAGTATCCATCGTATTCGAGATCCGGTGTGAGAGTACTTTTCGGCTGTACCAGTCGATGACAGCAACGAGGTAGAAAAAGCCCTTCTTCATCGGAATGAACGTAATATCGGTCGCGTAAACCTGCTGGGGCCGCATCACCTTCAGCTTACGCAATAGATAAGGGTAGATCTTGTGGCCCTTTCCTGGAATCGAGGTCCGTTTCTTGGGGTAAATGGCAATGAGTCCCATTAATTGCATCAATCTGCGGATTCGGTGGCGACCGGCTGTAATACCTCGGTCCTCAAGCGCATCCTTCATCGTACGCGATCCGCGCATGGGTCGCTCAAGGTAGAGCTCATCGAGCGCTCTCATCACAGCCAGGTTCTCCTCGCTTTCGCCTACCGGAGTGTAATAGGCTGTTGAACGATTGAGTTGCAGCAGTTTGCACTGCTGCGTAATGGCAAGATCATGGTTGGGGTCGATCATTTGGCGGCGCTCACTTACTGGGTGCGACCGAGCGCTTTGGATAAAAAATCCTTCTCCATGGCCAGCTCGCCAATCTTGGCGTGAAGCTCTTTGATCTGGTCCTCCTCATTGTGCTTTCCGGAATACCCTTTTCCAAACACTTCTTCAGAGTCCTGAATCAGCTTCTTTTTCCACGTCTGAATCTGGTTCGGGTGAATCTGGAACTGCTCTGCCAACTCAGCCATGGTGCGGTCTCCTTTGACCGCTGCCAGCGCTACTTTTACTTTTAATGCGTTGCTGTGATTTCTTCTTTTGCGACTCATCGTTTGTATCCTTTCTTGAGGGTGATAAGATCGCAAGACTCCACCTTATTTGTTGTTCAGACTGTCCGATGAATCAGGACCATCTCTCTTTATCGGAATATTTCCCGTTGGTCTGCTAATCTCACTCATCTCCGCGGCACTTCTGCGAAAGAGCTCGTTTATGCCTGCGGCATAGATGCCGGAAGAAAAGATGAGCATGGAGTAAAATCCCGGCCGGGTTACTCCTCATAGATTTTCTTCAGTCACCGAAAGGATGTATGGGGAAGTTCGTCTTGAGTCGGGGCCAAATCCGGCCCTTTCAGGGCGCAATAAAGGTCTTCCGAGGCGAATATGCGAGCTCAGTCAATGAGGAATAGCTGGTGAATATTTGGAATGGCGTCGCTTTGACATGAATAGTTGTCAACGGTATCCGTATTATCACGCCGATATCAGCACTTCTGCCTCTGGCTTCTTCGTCGTCTGGATCTTCGCATTTCATCCGAGAGCTTTTTTTCGGCCCTGGTTAAGCGGTAATCTCTTTGACTTCTGTGGTGACTTGTTAGGTGGAGACCGTTGATTTAGATCGTATTAACCAGCAGATCGGGGCCTAGTAGTTCCGACGACGTTATGAAGAATATTTTTGTTGGCAATTTGCCATGGGGAATTGAAGATCAGGAACTCGAAAAACTTTTTGCAGCGTACGGCGACGTACAGTCAGCAAAGGTAATCACTGATCGCGACACGGGACGTTCCCGTGGTTTTGGTTTTGTAGAAATGGATGACGATGCTGCCAATGAGGCCATCGAAAACCTGAATGGAGCCGAAGTTGGCGATCGCGAGATCCGAGTCAACGAAGCCAATGATCGTCCAGAACGCAGCAGTCGCGGTGGCGGCGGCGGCGGTGGCGGCGGCGGTGGACGCGGCGGCTACGACGGCGGCGGTGGCGGCGGTGGCGGCGGTGGTCGCAACCGCTGGTAGACCGGCAAGCTTGTATATAAAGGGCCTCGGTGCAAATGCACCGAGGCCCTTTTTTTGTTCTGCACTTATCTGAGGGCCCCGATCTCGCTGAGGGCCCCGATCTCGCTGAGGGCCCCGATCTCGCTGAGGGCCCCGATCTGCCGAGGGCTCTCTTCCCGCCGATTGGCTCACGGATGATGGGGGTTCGCCGTGAGCTTCCGGGGTGTTGCTGTGCAGCTGGGCCGAATCACTACAAGAAAAGGGCGGTGCGCGTAGCGCACCGCCCTTTTGAAGTCATACGATGTCTCTGTTTCTCAGGAAATGTCCTCAAAGAAACGGAAACGACGCTCATCAATCTGCATGTCATAGCCGATTGTAACGGGGTCTAATCCCCTGGCCCATGCGGGTACGGACCTACCACCCATGGAACGCTGGCTATAAAAGTGGCGGGTCTGGTCAGAAAATGGTCTGTTATCACCGTCAGTGGTCCGAACGGCATGCGCAATCTTAAGCGCGGTCTGCCATCCCGGCACCTTTGAGTGGAGACTCAGACCCGTGTAGTAAACACCATCTTGCGCCCCTGGGCGAAAGGCACTGAACTGGTACGGATCAAGGATGACACTCTGATAGGTTCTTTTTCCGCGATAGCGGGTGTCAACGCGGTTGCGGACAACCCAGGCCACAAGAGCCTGTTCGTTGGCTCTTTTCGTTTCCGAGAAAATCACACGTGCCAGCCAGAGCGTCTCGATGTCAATTTGCTCGGGTGGTAGAGGTTTGAAATACCTCGGATTTTTTAGTGCTGCTTCAATGGGGGTCAATTGTGGGCCAAGGTGGGTATCACCGTGAGCCGCGATTACTTCATCCGTTGGAACGGGTGAGAGAGTTCTGGGGGACTCGAACCGAAATGCGAGAACACCGGAAAAGCTAACTACGACGGCCAAAAAGGCCGGAGACGTAAAAAGCTTAAATTTCATAACTGAGGGAAGTCTGTGAGGGATTCAGTTTCACGAACGGGCTTCAGCACAATTTTTTGAAGGGTGCATTCACCTGGGTTCATGTGTGATCAGATAGTATCTCGATCAAAGGGCGCTCAGTACGAGAGCGATGGTCGGGAGTTTCGGAAAGAGTATGTTTTATAAGTGGTTAAAAAACAGCGTCTTACGACGAAGCCGTATTGAATTCACCTTGCGTTCAAGGGTCCTTCACGGCCGATTCACTACCTGTTCTTGCAGTGTTGACACAAGCTTCGTGCCGTATCTAACCTGATTGAGGGTTCGCATCCGTCACATACGGTAAATACACCTGTGTAACGGCGGAAACCCATCGATCCGGGACGAATTTGAGACCATTCGTGCGGCCTCGGTAACCATTGAAGAAATCGGCATGCAAATCGTCCTCGATGCGCACATTCCATTCGCTTCGGACATTTTTTCCAAAATGGGTGAGGTACATGCTGTTGCGGGGCACGATATAGGACCAGAAACGGTAAAAAACGCCGATATGCTGGTCGTCAGAAGTATTACCAGGGTGGACAAAGAGCTGCTAAACGGAAGCCGTATCCGCTTTGTTGGCTCTGCTACGGCAGGTACCGATCACATCGATACCGAATATCTTTCCGGTTCGGGCGTCCAGTTCGCCAATGCACCAGGCGCAAATGCGGATTCGGTCGTTGAATACGTGCTCGCTTCGCTCGCCCTGTTGTCTTCAAAATCAGGCGAACACCTTCTCGAAAAGAGTATTGGAATAGTGGGCTGTGGTAACGTGGGCGGTCGACTCGCAGACCTGTGCACCGCCCTCGGAATGGCGGTATTTCTAAATGATCCACCACGCGAAGAGGAGGAGGGAAGCGCTCTGTTCACGCCACTACCGGAGTTGCTCGAGCGGTGTGACATCCTTTCCATCCACACACCCTTGATCAACATCGGCCGGCACTCAACACTGGATCTGATATCACACGAACAGATTGGTCTGTTGCGTGAGGGTACATGGCTCGTTCACACCGCGCGCGGCGGGGTTTGCAACGAAGGCAGTCTGCTGCGGGCCCGACGGGAGGGACGCCTTTCAGGATTGGTCA
>CALBJU010000415.1 GCA_937893205.1 uncultured Bacteroidota bacterium | reverse complement strand
TGTTCAACACAGGAAAGCGCGTAGAAACACATGCGTAGGAAAACAGCAGAAAAACGACAGATTCTCTCCGATCCGGTATACAAAGATGTACTGGTTTCGAAGTTCGTCAATGCGGTCATGAAGAGCGGCAAGAAAAATGTCGCCCGTAGCCTCGTTTATCAGGCTTTTGACGTCATTTCCGAACGCTCCGAAGAAGATGGAGTCGAAATATTCCGTCAGGCGGTCACCAATGTGGCGCCTCTCGTGGAAGTACGAAGCCGACGCGTCGGTGGTGCAACCTACCAGGTGCCCATCGAAGTTCGTCCGGATCGTCGTACGGCTCTGGCATTTCGCTGGTTGATTCAATATGCCCGTTCTCGTAATGACAAGAGCATGGCAAATCGTCTCGCCAACGAGTTGATGAGTGCAGCCAAAGGAGAGGGCGGTGCCATCAAAAAGAAAGATGACACGCACAGAATGGCCGAAGCCAACAAGGCATTCGCTCATTTCCGCTTCTAACTGAAGATCTCGATTAAAGGGGCGACCCAAAACCTGATTCGTTTCAGACATGCCTAAATCATTCACGCTTGCACGTACACGCAACATCGGCATCATGGCCCACATTGATGCCGGCAAGACGACGACGACTGAGCGCATCCTGTATTACACCGGGAGGCTTCACCGTATGGGTGAGGTGCATGAAGGCGGTGCTACCATGGATTGGATGGAGCAGGAGAAGGAGCGCGGCATCACGATTACCAGTGCCGCTACGAGTTGCGAATGGCAGGATCACCGTATCAACATCATTGATACTCCCGGCCACGTCGATTTTACGGTGGAAGTTGAACGCTCATTACGCGTTCTGGACGGCGCTGTGGCGCTTTTCTGCGCCGTTGGTGGCGTAGAGCCCCAGTCGGAAACGGTCTGGCGTCAGGCAAACAAATACAAAGTCCCTCGCATCGCGTTCATCAACAAGATGGATCGTACGGGTGCCGACTTCGAGGCGGCCGTGAGCGCGATGAAAGAGCGGCTCAAAGCAAACCCGGTCCCCGTTCAGATTCCGATTGGTGAGGGCGAGATGTTCAAGGGCGTCATCGACCTGATCACCAATAAAGCCATAATCTGGCATGAGGAAACGCAGGGTCAGACATGGGACGTGATTGAAGTCCCCCACGATCTTATCACACAGACGCGGCACTGGCGAATCAATCTGCTGGAGCAGGTTGCAGAGTACAATGACGAGCTTCTGTTGAAATACCTCGAGGGCGAGGATATAACGGAAGAAGAACTCAAGGCGGTGGTTCGAAAAGCCACGCTGAACCTGGATATCACCCCGGTATTCTGCGGATCAGCATTCAAGAACAAAGGCGTGCAGCGCCTCCTTGACGGTGTTCTGGATTATCTCCCAAGCCCGCTTGACGTGCCTCCAATTCAGGGTATTCACCCTCGCACGGATGAAATAGTTGAGCGCCCAGCCGATCCGGATGGTCCTTTCAGTGCCATCGCCTTCAAAGTGATGACCGATCCGTTTGTCGGAAAACTGACGTTTTTCCGCGTGTACTCGGGTCACCTGAAAAAAGGAACTCAAATTCTGAATTCCACAACGGGCAAGAAAGAACGCATCGGTCGGATTCTGTTGATGCACGCAGATTCCCGAGAAGATGTTGACGAGGTGAGAGCAGGCGACATCGCGGCGGCTGTAGGAGTCAAAGTGGTTCACACTGGTGATACCTTCTGTGACATCGATCATCCGGTCATCCTCGAAAAGATGGAATTCCCGGAGCCCGTAATTCGAATTGCGATCGAGCCGAAAACCAAAGCTGACAGCGACAAGCTCGGAAATGGCCTGCAGAAGTTATCCGAAGAGGATCCGACGTTCAAAGTCAATGTGGATCACGAGACCGGGCAGACAATTATTGCCGGGATGGGAGAGCTTCACCTCGAAATCATTGTCGATCGCCTGAAGCGGGAATTCAAGGTGGAAGCCAATGTGGGTAAACCGCAGGTATCCTACCGCGAATCGCTCGGCAAAATGATCGACGAACGCTACTCGCACAAGAAACAGTCGGGTGGACGTGGTCAGTTTGCAGAAGTATGGATGGAAATTGGTCCCTCAGATAACGGCGAAATTGGACTCGAGTTCATCAACGATATAAAGGGTGGATCCATCCCCCGTGAGTTTATTCCTTCCGTTGAGAAGGGAATCAAATCCGCAATGATGCAGGGTCCGCTCGCCGGGTATCCCATTGAAGGAATCAAGGCCCGTCTATATGACGGCAAATTCCACAACGTGGATTCAGATCAACTTTCGTTTGAAATTGCAGGTCGCATGGGCTTTCGCTCAGCGGCTCGCAGAGCCGGTCCAGCCCTTATGGAGCCGATTATGGCTGTAGAAGTGGTAACACCGGAAGAATATATGGGTGATGTCATCGGAGACCTGAACAGTCGCCGTGGACGCATTGACAACATGGTTCAACGTCAGGACGCGCAGGTCATAAAAGCCTATGTCCCGCTGTCGAACATGTTTGGATATGCCACCGACATGCGCTCGATCTCCCAGGGTCGGGCTCTGTTCTCAATGCAATTTGATCACTATTCCGAAGTGCCGAAGAGTGTCGCCGAAGAGGTGATCTCTGCTGCATCAGGTTCGGTGCGCGCTTAACACAACTAAAGACTTTAAAGCACTACCAAATAGGTAAGCAAACATGGCAAAGGAGAAATTCCAACGCACGAAACCTCACGTGAAC
>CALBJU010000414.1 GCA_937893205.1 uncultured Bacteroidota bacterium | reverse complement strand
TCCTGGGTCGACATCTTCGAAACCTGTTGTCGTCTCTTTTGGGGGATCCGGAGACGGTGCCACCCAGTTCAATCGTCCTCAGGGTGTCGCGTACTATCGAAAGATAGTATATGTGGCAGACACCGGAAATAATCGCATCTCCCGGTATCGCCTGAATACGGATTTCGAATAGACCATTTTCAGGCATCGCGAGTGCTACGTCATGTCCTCATTCCATGAGCTGGTCGCATTACGGTTCGACCGCTACAACAGACTGTTCTTAAGCCTTCCGTTCGAAACCGTTCGTAGCACGGGGGAACTGGTGCCTCTGCTGTCACGCGTCTGCGATGCCGGTTATAAAAAGGGCCTGTCACCTCAACAAATCCTCGACCGATTCCGCGAAGAAAGTGCCAGCAACCTGAACGAGGAGACCTTTACAAGTTTACTTTTTCGCATTGTCCAGTACGTTGAGCGTCAGGTGGTTTTGTTCGATGCCGTCGAAGACGCTGCATTCGAATCAATCCATGAATTGGAAGGTGCTGGCTCCGTTGAGCGTCTTGTCGAGCAGAAAGGATGGCGGGGGGACGAAAATTTGTTTCTAGAGCGGTTAAAGTCTTTTCAACTACGGATAGTCCTGACCGCTCATCCGACTCAATTTTATCCTGATGCAGTTCTGGGAATCCTCACGGATCTCGAAAAAGCGATTCGCTCAGACGATCTACAGATCATAAGCGAACTGCTCATGCAGCTCGGTCGAACACCCTTCATGCGCCGCAGGCCACCAACCCCGTATGATGAGGCAGAGAGCCTGGTCTGGTATCTGCGCAACGTATTCTACAACGCCATTCCCGATGTAGTTCGAAGCGTAGCAAAGACTTTCGCCATTGATCAGCCTGATACCGTACTCACACACCTCATACAACTCGGTTTTTGGCCCGGAGGAGATCGAGATGGAAACCCGAATGTTACGGTTGAGATAACACGAGCCGTTGCATCACTACTGCGCACGACCATTCTTGAGGCATATCAAACAGATGTCCGAGTACTCCAGCGCCGCCTTACTTTTCGTGGTGTCTCAGATCACATAGGCGCAATCGCAAATCGCCTGACGGAAACAATCCTCGCTGCGGAAAACGGATACCCGAAGGCTTCCTTCTTCATCGAGGATCTAGAGCAATTGCGTTCTGAACTGGATCGGGATCACGCCCATCTTTTCTCGGATAGGGTAACAGATCTACTCATTCGAGTTCGTTGCTTCGGCTTTCATTTTGCCTCTCTCGACATCCGTCAGGATAGCAGTGTCGTGCTTTCAGCTTCTGCGGGTAAGAGAGACGAAAGAGAACAGGACCTGATCGATACACTTGTACTGGTGAAAGAGCTGCAGGAAGAATTTGACGAGCAAGTCGTCCACCGCGTGATCATCTCAAATACACGATCTGAAAAAGAAGTCCTGGCGGTGTATGAGATGGCCAGAGAGGCTGGATGGGAGGAGCCGTTCAACCTGGACATAATACCGCTGTTCGAAACAATTCCGGATCTCCAGGGGGCGGCCGACATCATGTGCCGTCTGCTCACCGATCAAACTTACCGATCGCACGTGCAAGCGAGGGGAAATCGCCAAACCATCATGGTCGGCTTTTCTGATGGAACAAAAGACGGAGGATTTCTTGCCGCCAACTGGTACATATACAAGGCGAAAGAAGAGATTTCGGCCGCCGTCGAAAAAATGGGGCTCTCGGTGGTGTTTTTCGACGGAAGGGGAGGTCCTCCAGCTCGTGGAGGTGGCAAGACGCACGCATATTATGCATCTCTCGGACCCCGTGTTGCAAATGATGAGATTCAGGTCACCATCCAGGGCCAAACCATTACCTCAAATTTTGGCACCGTTCAGACCGCATCGTATAACATCGAACAGCTTCTGACGGCAGGCCTGGGATCGCATACTCCCGATATGGGTGATGGCGATCGGAACACCTTGAACACTCTGGCGGAGTGGTCTCTTGATAAATATCGCTCTCTCAAGGATGATCCGCGTTTTATCGGATATCTCGAACAGCTCGGTCCACTTGACTATTATGGGGCAACAAATATCGGTAGTCGACCAACGAGGAGAGGTCCTGCTGGCAATTCTGATCTAAGCAGTCTTCGCGCCATCCCCTTCGTAGGCACCTGGTATCAGATGAAGCAGAACGTCCCGGGCTACTATGGATTCGGTACCGCACTGCAAAAATGTGCTCAGGAGATGGGAGATGAAGCGCTTCAAAAACTATATCAGAGATCTCCCCTGCTACAAGCTCTCGTTGCCAACAGTATGATGGCGCTCACTAAATGCTTCTTCCCGCTCACATCGTGCCTCGAAACTCACGCCATATATGGTTCGATGTGGAGCGACATCCATGATGAATACAATCGTTCGATTAAGTGGTTGCTGCGCATCTCGGCGCAATCAGATCTAATGTCAAAAGATGAGGCAGGAAAAGCATCGATCGAGCTACGCGAGCAAATAATCCTGCCTCTTCTGACCATTCAGCAATACGCACTCCTGAGGGTGAATGAAAACGCCCCAGGTCTGGATACCTGGAAGAAACTTGTGGTTCGATCGATGTATGGAATTATCAATGCAGGTAGAAATGTAGCATGACCAATGTAGGATGACCGAGGCACTCGATATTGATATCCAATCGCACAAGCGGGCTCCACTTCAAAGAAACCCGTTGTCGTCTCTTTCGCGGGATCCGGAGACGGTGTGTTCAAGTTAAATCCCGTTCGGGTGCAGCTTGTTTTCGGCGCATCGTCGATGTGGCAGACAATCAAATAGAACCCGGCATCGCCCTTTCTAATGTGCTAACAGGCCCTAAATGAATAAATTTTTTCTCATCGTGGCGTTCGCGTTCACTACTGCTTCGAGCCCCTACACGGCTTTCGCTCAGATTGAACAGGTCGGCCGTGATGTAACGTTCGATGTCGCCACCTGGAATATTGAATGGTTTGGAAGCCCCAGCAACGGCCCCTCCGATGATGATCGTCAGGTCCAAAACGTGCGGGATATTATGCTGGGCTCGGGTATCGAATTGTGGGCGGTACAGGAAATCGCCAACGCTGGTCGATTTCAGGAGCTGCTGACGGATCTTGGCACGGACTGGACGGGTGAACTGGCAACGATCTCTGGATCCCAAAGAGTCGGATATGTGTGGGACACGCGGGTGGTGCGCAAGAGAAGCATCGGTCACATCCTCGTTTCGTTCGACTTTGCCGGGCGTCCACCCCTGAAAGCCGAGTTCGAGATCACCCTTCCCGACACGACAATGATTGTGACACTGATCAATGTTCACATGAAGGCCTTTGGTGACGCGTCGTCCTGGGCAAGAAGAGTGAGTGCATCGAACCGCGTCAAAAATCATATCGATTTTTCCACCCTGGCCTCAGCAAGCGTGATCTTCCTTGGTGACTACAATGACGAACTGCTGCAATCGACCTACGCCAACGAGACATCGCCTTACGAAAATTTCCTGAACGATCCTGCCAACTACCTTGTGACCACTCTTCCTCTCGAGATAAACAATCAGTTCACCTGGATCGGCTCCTCCAATGGATCGAATTTCGATCATATCACGATTTCCTCCGAGCTCCTGAGTTCGTATATCCCCGGCTCGGCAAATATCATGGGGGGGCTGAATTCGCTCATCGGATTTACAGCCCAGACGTCGGATCATCTTCCGGTCTTCGCATCCTTCGGCTCGAGCGTTGTTCTGGACGTTGACGAGCCGGATATCCCAGTATCCTTTCGGATTGAAGGACTTTACCCCAACCCTGCACGACACAAAACGAACATTTCTCTTTCGCTCCCCAGCAGATCCGACGTTGTAGTGGAGATAGTTGATGTCCTTGGGAGGTTCCGAAAACACTCTTCGTTTTCCCTCTCGGCGGGTACCCACC
>CALBJU010000413.1 GCA_937893205.1 uncultured Bacteroidota bacterium | reverse complement strand
AGCCATCAATCTGGCCGTTTACGACGATTTCACCAGGAATGGAATCGAATTCGCGTTCCCTACCCAGACGTTGTATCTGGAGAAAACCGACTCAAACTGATCATTGGTCTCTCAGTGCGATGACTGGATTAGCCGATGCAGCTTTCAGCGCCTGCGCAGATACGGCGAGCCACATCAAAGCGAATGCGCTGAGGCCAGCCACGACAAATGGCGTTACTCCAACTGAGGTGTGATAGGCGAACGTTTCCAACCAGGTGGTGAGCCCGAAATACCCGATAGGACCGGCCACCACAAGAGCGATGACCACCAGAGTACTGAACTCACGGCCGAACAGGGCGACGATATTCGAAGCGGAAGCACCGAGAACCTTGCGAACACCGATCTCTTTTGTTAGTCGAGCCACCGAGATCGCGGCGAGACCGAATAGACCCTGACCGGCAATCAATACCGCCAGTAATGCTCCCAGCATAATGATGGTGGAAAGTCGGTCTTCCTGCTCGTACAGCTGGGCGATGTCCTGGTCTACAAATTGATAGCTGAACGGCAACTCGGGCGCGACGCGCGCCATCATTGATTCGAGATACGCCAAGGTCCCGGGCAGGTCGTCTCCTGCAACGCGAAATATGATCTTGGAATTGGGATTTCCAGAAAAGCCCACATCGTTCGCCCCGGACATAATGAGATTGCGGCTCAGGCTCAGAACTGCAGGCTGAATTTCATTGTGTAGGGAGGTATAGTGGAAATTGTCCACGACACCGATGATTTCATGCTCGGCGAATCGTCCAGGTATTTGCGCCTCAAGCGGACTCTCCCAACCGTACGCATCCACGAACGCCTCATTCACAATCAGCGCGGAGACCGCGTCAGAAGGAAGGTCGCGGTCGAAGGATCTTCCTTCCTGAACGCGCAGATTCATCGTCGAGACAAATTCGTAGTCGACGAGGTTGGTAAAAAACCTGCGATAGGTGCCATCTGTTGCCTGATATCCGATGAAGATCCATCCGTTGGGGTCAAAGACAGCAACCGCCGTTGCCACCGATTCAATGTCGGCGCGATTTCCCGTTTCGAATCGGATTCTCTCAGCAAGTTTGGCTCCCTCGGTTGAGGACAGTTCGGTAGGTATGTAGAGAACGCGGTCCTCGTTAAAGCCGAGGTCGATATTGTCGATGAAGCGAAGCTGTGATCCCATCACCAGCATGGAAACCAGCAACAAGATTGAGAGAGAAAATTGAACGGTGACCAGTGATTTTCGAAGGAGGCCTCGTTTGCTTCCACTGGATGAACTTCCCCGAAAAGCTTCTGTCGGGCTGAATGAAGCCATCACTATAGCCGGGTATATACCGGTGATGAGGGAAATCGATAGAAACAGACCACCCAACATCATCAAAGTCGCAGCATCCAACGTGAGGCTCAGTTCCTGGCTGCTTATCGCATTGAAGGCTGGAAGCAGCAGATAGGCGAGGCCCAGGCCGATTGCGACCGCCACTCCGGTAAATACGCTGGACTCGCCGAAGTATTGACGAATAAGCTGTGATCGTTGCGCTCCAATCGCTTTACGTACACCAATTTCTCTGGATCGAGTAGAAGCTCGGCTGAGAGACAGCGTAACGAAGTTGATACACGCGATCAATAGAACGAGCAGCGCGACAGAGAGCAGTATCTGAACATAGATTGGACTGCTGACCGTCGCGTAGCCAATCGGGAAGTCCGGATTCAAATGGATGTCCAGCAAGGGCTGCAATCCCACAGTGTATTGCCCCGGTTCAACGCGATCGCCAAGCGCGGAGGTCACGATGTTCGGAAGTTTGGCCTCCACCGCCGCGATGTCTGCATCGGCTTTCAGCATCACGTAGGTCTCCGGGCTTACGCTCATCCAGGCGGTGTGCCGACGCGGTGAGTAAAACCAATCCGCTACCGAGTATGAGATGAGCAGCTCGAACTGCAAATTTGAACTCCTGCGTACATTCTCAATCACCGCCGAGACCTCGAACACGTGCGGATCGCCCGAAAAGTCGATACTCAGCTCTTTTCCGATAGGATCCTCCACACCGAAATATCGAGTCGCAGCCGATTGGGTGAGAACAATGCTGGTTGGTCCGTCCAGCGGGGAAGTTAAATTTCCAGCCACGACGGGCAGATCAAAAACCGAAAAAAAATCCGGATCGACCATGAAGATCGACTCGTCAAAGGACGTGTCTCCGCGACGGACGGTGTCGGTCAACCGATCGTATCGCACGGCGTATTCTACTTCGGGAAGAGCAGCCGCCAGCATAGAGGCGAGGGGGAGAGGCGTGGTTGTATTGAAGAACTGCTGATTTTCACCATAGTCTTCGAGAACCCAAGCCCTGTAGATTCTATCAGCATTTTCGTGGTGACGATCGTAGCCGACCTCGTTAGTCAAGAACAGAAAGAGCAGGAGGGATACTGCGACCCCTACCGATAAGCCAGATATGTTGATTGAGGCATAACCTGGGTGACGTGCTATCACACGGAAGGTGGTTCGGAAGTAATTGCGAAGCATGGTGTTCTCGGGAGTATGAGATTCCCCTGAAATACGGGTTGAGATCGAAAAAAGGTGCCCGGCATCACAATAACGAGATCAAACACTGAAATCGTATGGTAACCACCCTTTTCGCGCGTTAAAAAGGCGATTCGAGGCGCGGTTAAACCTGAATGATGTCGTAGCTAAAGCTGAAACTGATCTGAAATGCTCGTGCTATACCCGCAAGGCCAGTCGAATCAGCTCTTCTGCGTTGTTGATCTCAGGATTCTTACGAAGGACCGAGAGCAGCGCCTTCTCTGCAGCGGAGCGCGAGAGGCCCAGAGCCTCGAGCGCAGCAAACGCATCGGTTCGGAAGGACAGGTCAGCACCGTCCGAGGAGAGGCCCACTGAACTGCCGATGGGCATTTTTTCGAATCGGTCCCGAAGCTCAATGATGAGCCTTTCTGCCGTCTTTTTCCCGACCCCCGGGATGCGGGTAAGCATCGCCGCATCGCCTTCAATCACCCGATCGCGAATAACAGACGGTCGCATCGCAGACAAGGCAGCCAGCGCCAATTTCGGGCCGACTCCAGATACTGCCAGCATGAAATTGAAGACGGTTCGTTCGTCATCGGTGCTGAATCCGAACAGAGTGATCGCGTCTTCGCGCACATAGTGATGGGTCAACAGGACGGCATCGGCTCCGCGCGCGGGAAGTTTTTCAAACGTGGACGTTGGTATCAGCATTTTGTAGCCAATACCACCCACATCGATAACGGCCTCGGTCGGTTTCTTCGACGCGAGTTTTCCAGAAACGTAGTCAATCATGATTCCATGCCCTGGTGGAAGTCTTCCATCATTTTCCTGATGTCGTTGCG
>CALBJU010000412.1 GCA_937893205.1 uncultured Bacteroidota bacterium | reverse complement strand
GCTGCGATTGAATTATCGCTACGTTGTAAAAAGATCACGCCACTTTCGCTGAAACTGAGCTTCCTTGCATCTGGAACGTTGATTTCAACAAGATCGCCGTCAACGGTCTGGTAGGTCACGGTGGCTGCCATCATCTTCCTCTCTAAGGCGCTGAATCTCGATCAGCGAACATTATGTGCGAGCCATCTCCCTTACGCCCACTACCCCGGTGAGTAGTCTCGGTCCATCCTGGCGAGGCGTGGTAGTCAATTTCCTGCTTTTAACGCCTGTCACGCCAGATCGTGCTGTCCTGAATGATCATTTCAGTCCACTCGTCGGTCGGAGACGTGAGTGCCGCTTCGTACCGGGACGTAACTTCGCGCAGTAACTTCAATGTGCGGGTGTCGACAGGTGAGTGTGAGAGCGCCCATGACAATCCCTGGCCTCCCGTCCCTTCACGTAGTTGGACTTGAGCCTCAGCAATGAGGCGCTCGGGTTCGATAACATTCCCTCGGAAATGCTCGGCCATTCCGAGGCCTATCAGAACGACGCCTACGCCATGGCGATCCCCGACATCAGACATCATCGGGAGACACTCGTTATAGAACGTCACCGATTCATCCAGGTCATCCGCGTCCCTCGCGATGTTGCCGAGCGCTATGAGTGACCAGGCGATCAAATTGAGGTCGCCTTCGCGTCTGAACACTTCAATGCTGTGGGCATAGTGATCCCGCGCCACATCGAGCTCACCCAGAGACCAGGCGATGGATCCCAGGAACCATCCGCAAAACGCGTCCGCCCAGTCCGCCCCTGCGCTACGCATTGCAGATTGCAACTCAGTGAATTTTGGTTTGCAATCATCGAATTCACGTTTAAACCAGAGGACCGTGGCGTCATAAATCTGAGCCGTCGCGATACCCATTGGATCCTGAAGTTCGGTGAATATCGCTAACCCTTCCCGAAGTTGAGCAAGGCACCCGTCGAGATCATCCTGACGCACAATTGACCCGGCGAAGCCGCTATGAACCAGCGCTGCGGCACGCGCCGCCGTGCGTCGTCCCTCGTCGATTGCCAATACCTGGTTAAACCAAACCACTGCTTCATCTACGTGTCGGTGAGACAGCCAGAACCATGTGAGAGCCGTCGCCGTTCGCTGGGCAATATCGGCATCTCGTATTTCGATTGACCATGCCAGAGCGGCCCTCATATTGTCGTGTTCCGTATCGAGAATCGCCAGCCAATCGAGCTGTCTCGGCCCTCGTAGTTCAGGAGCTGCCTGTTCTGCCAGGTCTCGAAAATAATGAGCGTGGCGAGATTTCAGGTCTCTGGCTTCAGGAGCATCTGTGTGAGCTTCGGCATACTGAATGAGGGGCTGTAACACTCGGTACCGAGTGCTATCACTCGCATGAATCGTCAGTACCAGCGACTTGTCCACCAGCTGGCCCAACGAGTCGAGAATCTCGTATTCGTCCTCTAATCCGCTGACAGAGATTAGTGCTGCGAGATCGAATCCACCCCGGAAGACACTCAGTTGGCGGAACAACGTCTGTTGTTCCGGGCTCAGCGTGTCGTAGCTCCAATCGATGGCCAGTTCAAGCGTCTGGTGGTGTGGCATTGCGTCCACCGGACCACCACTGAGAAGTTTGAAACTCTCATCAAGGCGATTTGCGATCTCCACGGGTTGCA
>CALBJU010000411.1 GCA_937893205.1 uncultured Bacteroidota bacterium | reverse complement strand
CAGCCCGTGGCTGAAAACATGGGTGCTCCTTTTCCGGTGGTTGACCCGGACATTCCAATGAGCGGTCTTACCTCTCTCTTGAAAGAAGCCGCCGGTGCGGTTCTGGTCAGAAAAAAAGAACAAGGTTTTTCAATAATCACCAAGAGTGACCTGATAGAAGCGCTTACAGCGCAATCAGTTAACGGATCATAATTCGATATCATGAAAGAGAAAAAAGACGGATCGCCCCCCAAAGGTCCCCAGCTAAATATTGAGCTTTCTGAAGAGGTGGCCGAAGGCACATACTCAAATCTGGTGATGTTGGCACATTCGTCCGAGGAGTTCATTCTGGATTTTATCCGCGTAATGCCAGGTGTGCCGAAGGCCCGAGTCAAGAGTCGCGTAATCGTTACGCCACAACACGCAAAGAGGCTTCTTCGAGCGCTCGCTGATAACATAGAACGTTTCGAGCGCTCACATGGTGAGATCGAAGAAGCCCACTCGCAGGGACCTGCCATTCACTTTGGCATGCCGGGTGGAGAGGCGTAGAGGCTTTCAGGCTTGGGTGTGGCGCGCGAGCAAACGGGCGAACAGTTAGGGTGGGCTGGAGTCCCGGCGGCTCGACAGACGGTGCTAGAGGGCCCTGGTCCGTTATTTTCTGACTTTCACCAGCAGCACGACGGCGAAAGCCATAAATACGATGTGAGGAATCCAGGCCGCCATGACCGGCGAAATGGTTTCAGCGTATCCAAATGGCTCGACGAGCTTCATGAGGGCCAGATAGACGAAGGCGATGAACAGGCCCAGGCCGAGCTGCACGGCTTGACCACCTCTCCTGCGAACAGATGCGAGTGGGACAGCAAGAAGAATGAGTATCAGATTGGCGAACGGATAAGAGAACTTGCTGTAGTAGGCAACCAAGGCTTGCCCTGTCCGACTGGCTGCGGTTCTCCGTAGTGTATTCAGATACGATCTCGCTTCCGTGATTGTCATCGCGTCAACATCCCCTCGAAGCCTCGACAAATCCCTGGGATAAATACTCAGCACCGTGTCGATGACGCTTACCGAGCGCCTTGAAATTTCACCGCTCTCATCGAATCGCCTCACGGTAGCAGAGGTCATTCGCCAAGTCTCTAGCGAGTCGATCCATGTCATTCGCTCCGCGTCGATACGCTCCTGCATGGTTCCATCCTGATTGAACAATTGGAGTGAGACTACCGACGCAGATTTTGATCTTCGCTCGTAGTAATTGACCGAAAGAATGCTACCTGGCGCGTTTTGTCGGTGAATATTGGCGTATTCCGCTCCAACACGGGCATCTTTGGTAAACTCCTGTTCAAATGCCATGCGAGTTCTATTGGTTTGGGGAACCACCCAGCCGTTGAACCAAAACATGAATCCGGTGATTACAACGCCCACAATCACGAACGGTACAAGGATTCGGTATAGAGATACCCCGGCAGTCTGCAGAGAAGACAGCTCCAATTTTTGAGCCAGTCTGGAGGTCAGGAACACTGCAGAAATAAATACGGCAAGAGGAGAGATGAGGCGGATAATATCCGGAACGTAGTTTGGGTAGTATAGGAGAAACACAGAACTCATCGTTGCACCACGGTCCATGAAGTCATCGACATACTCGACGTAATGGAGGACCACAAAAAAGACGATCAAGCCGAGAATGAGGAGCACATACCCGGTCAGGAATCGCTTAACGATGTGTAGATCGTATGTCATTCAGAATCCATAGACCAGTGCGGAAATCGAGGCACTGTAAGAATCGGAGAATATGAAGCTCTGTGTGAATGAGTACCGGATTAACGGTTTGGCCAGTCTTAGTTTTCAGTATTAAAGTTACGTAATTCCAGATCCATGAAAGTCCACGAATATCAAGCAAAAGAGATCCTGGCGAAGTTTGGGGTATCCGTTCAAAAGGGGCTGCTTGCGACGACTCCAGAAGAAGCTGTAAGCGCCGCTCAAAAACTTGAACGGGAGACAGGAAACGACCTCTTCGTCGTAAAAGCCCAGATTCATGCCGGAGGAAGGGGCAAAGGTGGCGGGGTGAAACTGGCCAGGAGTACCGACGAAGTACGTGAGACGGCCGAAGCCATTCTCGGTATGATGCTGAAAACTCCGCAGACTGGACCCGAGGGACAAAAGGTCCGCTCGGTGCTCATCGCCGATGCCGTAGATATTGAGAAGGAATATTACCTGGGCATCACGCTCGATCGGGGCAGAAATCAAGTTGTTATCATGGCCTCCACGGAGGGCGGTGTTGAAATTGAAACCGTCGCTGAGGAAACTCCAGAGTTGATCCTGAAGGAGTGGATCGACCCCGTAATCGGTCTTCAGGGATTCCAGGCGAGACGTCTTGCGTTTGGTCTTGGGTTCGAGGGGAAGGCCTTCAAGCAGGCCGTACGCTTCATTGTAGCTCTGTATCGGGCTTTTGAAGAGAGCGACTGCTCGATCGCGGAAATCAATCCACTTACTCTGACCACCGACGGCGATGTCCTCGCCATCGATGCAAAAATAAATATTGACGATAACGCCCTGTTCAGGCACGCCGATATCGCGGAGCTGAGAGACAAGAATGAGGAGGATCCACTCGAGGTTGAGGCCGCCGAGTACAGTCTGAATTATGTTAAGTTGGACGGAAACGTCGGGTGTATGGTAAACGGAGCTGGTTTGGCCATGGCCACCATGGACATTATCAAGATTGCTGGGGGAGAGCCCGCCAATTTCCTCGATGTCGGTGGAGCAGCAAATCCCGAGACTGTTGAAGCGGGATTTCGAATTATCCTGAAAGATCTAGGGGTGAAGGCCATCCTGGTGAACATTTTTGGAGGGATCGTCCGCTGCGATCAAGTAGCGCGAGGCGTGGTGCAAGCGGCTACAAATGTGGGCATCAGTTTACCCCTGATAGTGCGACTTCAAGGAACGAACGCGGAGGAGGGAAGAGCAATTCTGGAAGAAAGTGGCCTTAAGATTGAGACGGCAACACTCTTCCAGGAAGCCGCTGATAAGGTAGATGAAGCGCTCTCAGCTTGATCCTGAAATTTTGAACGGACTCTGATATTATGACAGGTGCAAATCATAGCGATCAGCATGCCGTTTCGGTCCGACTGGATGGCGTCACAAAGCGTTTCGGCAATCTGACAGCCGTTGACGATGTCTCCATAGAAATACCAGGCGGATCGTTCTTTTCACTATTGGGCCCCAGCGGGTGTGGAAAATCGA
This sequence comes from uncultured Bacteroidota bacterium, assembly GCA_937893205.1. Lineage (GTDB taxonomy): Bacteria > Bacteroidota > Rhodothermia > Rhodothermales > UBA10348 > CALBJU01. Next base: position 6,677 of record CALBJU010000411.1, on the reverse strand, counting down.
CGACACTGCGAATAGTATCCGGCTTCGAACAGCCGGACTCAGGCCGGGTTATGATTGGAGGCGAAGACGTGACCTCGATGGAGGCCCGGAAACGACCGACTGCAATGGTCTTCCAGAATTATGCCCTCTTTCCCCATATGACCGTCGGAGAGAACGTTGCGTACGGACTCAAGGTGAGGAGAATGTCTCCAGGTGAAATTCGAAAGGTGGTCACCGATTCGCTGAAGAGTGTAGATATGGAGGCCTTCGTGGACACGCCTGTCACCTCTCTTTCGGGAGGTCAACAGCAGCGGACTGCGCTAGCAAGGGCCGTTGCGATTGAACCGAAGGTCATTCTGTTTGACGAGCCGCTTTCAAACCTTGACGTTGCTCTGAGACAGCAGACGAGGGGCGAACTAAAAAAATTACAGCATCGATTGGGGTTGACGAGCATATACGTCACACACGACCAGGAAGAGGCCCTGGCCCTCTCGGATTCCATTGCGCTGATGCGGGATGGGAAAATTGTCCAGATGGGGTCTCCCGAAGAACTATACGCTTCTCCTAAATCCGCGTTCGTTGCGTCTTTTCTGGGAGGGAGCAATATCGTCTCGTCTGAGAGTCATATCAGGCTCTTCAGCGGCGCGGACGTGGCGTCTGGACAGGTTCTCTCGATCAGACGTGAGCACGTCGTGCCTAACAGTGAGGGGAAGCACAAGGCGCGTGTAATCGACAGGCAGTTTCTGGGGATGATCACAGAGCTGACCCTGGAGGCAGACGGAGTAGAGTTGAAAGCGCGCGTGAGTGGGACGGTCGAGGATGCCAGTGAGCTGCGCTTTGATATAACTTCCAGTCGCCCGGTATTGAAGGACGATGACTGAGGAAGGGATCGAGATCCCAGATTCTTTAGAAAAGAGAACCGAATCGGTCGCGCACATCCGATTTTGGCTGTCGAATCCTCAGAAGGTCCCTCAAATGACCGCTCTTGACGTGCAGATCGAATCCCCATGACTGATAAAGTCCGAACGGGACCCAGTTGAACGACATCTGCCAACAGTCGAAATCCCGCGCGAGGGCAATGTTTGTCGTCGCCATCCGGCCCAATTCAATGTCGTAGCCCGAGCGACTCGAAACCTTCCAGTTTGGGGTCAGGCTGAAATCGAACGTGGTATTGATGATGGCGCGGCGTATGCTCGAGAGGCTCCCCTTTGTGATTCCGTAAGTAAAGTCCAGATTCAGGGACCAAGGAATGGAAAAATCTCCTCCGGCCGAGCCAAAGTCATTCGCCAGAAAGCTAGTTGTTGAAAGCCCCGTCCCGCCAAATCCAGGCTGCGTCGACACCATGGAGGCCCGAGGAGTTGTGAGAGGACGATCGCCTGCGCCCCTTTTGGACCGTAGAGACGTCCGCATGGTGAGGTTCGCTGAGGTCAACCGGCCCAGAGGAGAGGTGAGTGAAAACGAGGTATTCCTGGTTAACGCCCCCGACGAATTGAGACTGTACGGCGAATACGTGCTTCGAAAATTTATGTCAACCTTTCCGAAGACTCGCGTTCTGGCAGAAAGACTGATATTGCTCATCTTCAATGAGTCCGCTGCGAAGTTGTAGGAGCTCGATAAACTGAGGTCCAGAATTTTAGCTGCACCAACAGGTCTCGAGACCGCAGAGGAGTCGGTAATCACCTTTTTGGTTTCAAAAACGTTACTCAGCGAAAACGTTAGAGCCTGTTGGCGACCTCGACTGACGCCTGATACGGGGGCATAATCAATTTCATTTCCTTGTGCGTCGGTATACGAACGGACATATCCCCACCGCTCATCGAAAAAATCAGGGCGGTACGAGAACCCAATGCTGGGCCGAACGGTGTGCCGAATTCCCTTATATCCGAATCCAGAAAAAGGAAAGAGGCCGTAGAAAATCGTATTTGCCGAGATGGACGAACTGAATTGCCGAAGGGCGAAGAACCCAGGATCTGAAGTCACCTCCACTCCCGTACTGTCCGCATTCAGAGTGCGTTGTTCAGAAGACAGAAACCAGTCCTCAGTGTACGTAAAGCTCGGCGATAGATTGAGAGACAGGTCACCCAAGAGGGGAAGACGCCTGACCGAAAATGGAGCGGAGATGGGGATTCGATGCGTGGTTCTGAAGTCGAATCGCTGATCGTCTCCCGTGGCACGTGTATAATCTTCACCGGAAAAGAGGGCATCGAACCAGCTGATCTCAGCGGCGAGTGAATCCCCGCGGGCAAGCAGCTCCTCGTCGGGAAGGGGACGAAAGCTGAATCGGTTATTAACCGACATATTGTAGCTGACAGTCAATTTGTCCAGAATACTCTCCCTGCTTCCAGGTAGTCGATTGGTTTTTTGGAACGGCTTGAAACTGCTCTGAGAAAACGAAAGGCTTGGAAGAGTAAGATTCACCTGCCCCGTGGACAGTACCTGGCGCTGATTCACCTGAACAGAAAGATTTCGCCCGGTCCATCGCTGGGTGAATTTGATGCTCGACTGCAAATCCTGTCGGACGCGATCGTCATAGTCCTGAGAAACGGCCCTCAGATAGGAAGACGAGGACATATTGACGTTGGAATTGAAAGACGATCTCGGACTGAGGGTTTGATTGTGCGTCCACCGAAAAGAAGAGGTTTGTTTGACAGAATAATTCGGATCCCCCGGCTCTCCATTCCTGAAGCGCGCGTAGTCAAAACGAATCTGCCCATCGAAAGCATACATCTTCCGGTACCGGTAAAGCGTTCGAGATTCCCAGCTTCCCTGGGTCCAGAACCCTCCCTGGAGCTGCAGATCCATGAAGTCATTCATGGAGAAATACCAGCCCCAGTCACGCAGATAGAAACCGAATTCATCTTGACCGTAAGTAGGAGGGAGGGGCCCACTTCTGCGATCGTCTTTGGCAGGCAGGAATCCAAAGGGCAGCCAGAGAGGGGTCGGAATATTGAACAAGTACAGTTGGATCGGGCCAGTGTATATCCACTTTCTGCCGACCATTTTCATCTTGTTCGAACGAAGAGAATAAGACGGGTCGTCGATACACTGACAGGTCGTATAAACACCATTTTTAATGAAGAGAGTGCTGTCTTCGAGCGTTTTCACGACGTCGGCCCTGATGAATCCCTCCTCGTACTGTGTTTTAGCCAGCACGATTCGACCTCGTCCGGTCTGAAGGTTGAACGCGAGCTCCTCCCCGAAGAAGACATCATCGCCCTGCTTGATTTGAGGCTGTCCGACCCAACCGGAATCTGAGCGTAATCCACGTGCGTGAAGCTCTTCCTTGGCGAGCAACAAATCGATCTCATGTGCGCTCAGAAGCGAGCCGTCGTAGGAGACGGAAGCGGCGCCGTACAACGTTCCAAAGCGTTTGTCCTGACCCAGATGGAAAACGATGGAATCGGCTGCAACAAACTCTACTGGCTCGGTAATTGTCTCAGTGTCCTGACGAGCAAAAACGGAATGAGGGAGGAGGGCTGAGAGCAACAACACGGCGGTCATTGCGCTTAAGTGAGCACCTCGTTCGAAGGTGATACTTTGTATCCCACGTTTCGAGAGGTCAGTCAGTAGAGATACCGTTTTCGTCGTGTTTCTGAAAAATCAGGTGACCTGCACTGCACCGAGCATACCTACGCCATTTCTCCTGGTTTCCTGCACCAGATGTTACTGCTTCAAAAGTGGATAGATCGTTTCCCCTTCCTTGCTCATTCCATATTGCTCGCGAGCAATTTTTTCAATTTCTTCGGCAGTAAGCGAATGACCGAGTAATTCTTCCAGCTCCAATATTCGAGTCTTCAATTCCTGGTTATCGGCCTGTAGCGCAGATTGTTCACGATGCAGTTGGACGCGGCTCAAAACACTGTGGCTGTCGAAAAATAGTAGCCAAATCAGAGCCAGAGAGCATAAACCCACAATCACAGCTCGGCGGAACTGAGCAAATAGATGCGCTAGTCTGTCTGTAATCACCATCTGCCTTGACAATACATGTGCAGGAAGGTCCGCGGTAACTGCCTTAAGGTACTAAATCCTCAGAGCATTCATTCCAGGATATTCTGCCACTGAGCCCAATAACTCTTCCAGTCTGAGTAATTGATTGTATTTGGCCATGCGGTCGCTGCGACTTGATGACCCGGTTTTTATCTGACCGGCGTTGGTAGCCACCGCAAGATCGGCGATAGTGGTGTCCTCGGTTTCTCCGCTCCGATGCGAAATGACGGCCGTGTAGCCATTTTTATGAGCCATTTCGATGGCTGCGAGTGTCTCAGACAACGTTCCGATCTGATTGAGTTTAATCAGAATCGAATTTGCACAACCAGTATCGATCCCGCGCTTCAGAAACTCTGTATTGGTTACGAAAAGGTCGTCCCCAACCAGCTGAATTTTCTCACCCAGTCTATCGGTCAGCGACTTCCAGCCCTCCCAATCATTCTCTGTCATTCCATCTTCGATTGAAATAATGGGGTATTTATCAGCCCAATCGGCCCAAAACGATACCATTTCTTCAGAGGATCGAATTCGATCGGGATCACTTTTCCAGAAATTGTATCCGCCATCCTTCGCCATTTCAGATGCAGCAGGATCCAGGGCGATATGAATGTCATCACCTGGAGAATAACCGGCAGATTCTATTGCACGTAGAATGACCTCGATGGCTTCTTCATTGGAGGACAAATTCGGTGCGAATCCACCTTCGTCCCCGACTGCAGTGCTTAGACCACGCTGTCCCAGTACAGTCTTCAGGTGATGAAAAACTTCGGAGCCCATTCTGAGAGCTTCAGAGAATGAAGGGGCGCCCGTTGGCATTATCATGAATTCCTGCATGTCGACGCTGTTGTCAGCATGCCTTCCTCCATTAATGATGTTCATCATTGGAACGGGCAGTTGCCGCGCACCAGAGCCTCCGATGTACCGGAAGAGGGGCAGACCCGCAGCGCTTGCCGCGGCATTTGCCACAGCGAGAGAAACGCCAAGTATTGCGTTGGCTCCCAGCTCACTTTTGTTGGGAGTACCGTCGAGTTCGTTCAGAAATGCGTCGATTTCGATTTGATCGAACACATACCACCCTTCGAGCTCGGGAGCAATCCTCTCATTTACATTGTTGACAGCACCCGAAACACCTTTTCCCATATATCGAGAATCGTCACCGTCGCGTAACTCGACGGCCTCATTTTCTCCCGTAGAGGCGCCGCTCGGAACTGAGGCTCTACCAAAATGACCGTCCTCAGTGATCACGTCGACCTCTACAGTCGGATTACCTCGGCTATCGAAGATCTGGCGGGCATGAATGTCTGCGATGAGGGACATGATTTGTGCTGTTTCTGAATGATTTCCCGTCTGAGGAAGCGAAAATCGGGATGATCAGGCCGAATGACAAAGAAAGTGCCGTCTTTTCTCGATCAATTCGTGTAGGTGAGGAAGGATGGGCCAAAAAAAGGGTGGGCGCTCCAGGGAGCGCCCACCCTTTCATGCCGAAAATAGATCTGGCTACCGAACAGTTGTAGTTTCACCTACCCAGGTGTAACAGCCGTAATCGACCTTGTATCTGTCTCCTGTAGTCCAGTTTTTAAAGAACTTGTCTTCTGCAGTCGGGAAGAATCGTTGTATATCTGACGCCCGTTGGCGTGCCTGATTCTTGTAGGTCTCCGTGTCGGCGCGAGATGCGGCGCGGTTGAAGTAGTCCGCAGCGAGCCAGTAAACCGCTCTGTCTTCACGCTCAAAGGATCCGCAGCCCTGAACCGACGTCACGTACAGGTCGCCAATAGCAATCAATGCCTGAATGTACGTCGGATCTACACTGAGGGCCCGGCGGAATTGCGAGCGAGCACTCGCCAGGCGGCCTTCTTGCTGATGACCAATGCCAATGTTAAAGTAGACTTCCTTGGCGGCCTCTTCACCACCTTCCATGTTCAATGAGGCCTCATAGAGGCGAATAGCTTCCACGGTATCACCATCGTCGAGACGCATTTTAGCGACGGTTCTGTACAGTCCAGGTGTAGGCGATTCGTTCATGACCTGCTCAGCCATTTCATAAGCCTTATCGCGAATTCCCTCAACCATGTATAGGTCGAGTAATTCCGCCTTCAGCTCTGCATCGTCCGGCTTCTTTTCAATCTGCCCTTCAAGAAATCCAATACGCTCCTCGGGAGAGGTAAACAGTGTTCCGCGCCACGTTTCGAGCGTTGTCAATATGTCGGCGTCGCCAGCAAAATCTACTTCAACCCGCTCCATGAATTCAATCGCGTCGTTCTTTTCATCTCTGGTCACGAAATCAACAATGATCACATTGATGTAGTAGTGCTGCATTTTTGACGCGTCAAGATTGTACGCGTCGAGATAAATGCCACCTACGGAAGGCTGCAAATCCTCGAGATGCTCGAAGTTCTTTTGGATAAAACGGCCTTTATTGAAGATCCAGTTGAACGGGTCAGCCTCAATTCCTGCGTCCATTAAAGCAGACGGTGCGATATCGTGGATGTAGAGTGCGGAGTCCAGATAGACGCGCCTGGTGTCGGCATCTTCGGCGTCCATAGCCAGTCCTTCGTAGACCTCTACGAGTCTGCGATAGTTACGGTCGTTGCTCGATGGGAAGCCTGGTGCACACCTTATAATCCAGTGCAGGTAGGGAAGAGAAGTCTCCCAGCCCCCGTTTCTATAGTCTTCGTAGTAGAGACTGTAGTTCATCGGGATGTCGTCCTCGA
>CALBJU010000410.1 GCA_937893205.1 uncultured Bacteroidota bacterium | reverse complement strand
TTCATCACTGATGTTCTCGAACGGGATACCCTCTCGTCCAGGCTTTTTGATGAAAAACTCCCTCCAGGACAGCAGCGTCAGATCAACCCAGGCCGTACTCGTATCCCTGTAGGTTATTGCGCGATGAGCGTTCCTGGTATAGTTGCTGTTCAGAAGCGCAACTCGGGGTCTGGTGTCCTCACCAATTTTAGCCGGATGAGCATCCTGAATTCTGAATGCTCCGAGTGCAGACTCCAGCAACAGAATGTACACTAGAATTCCTGCCGCCAGGGAGGTTATCCCGAGCGTCAGGAACCAGATGGTACTAATTTTTTCGAGTTGAAAGTTGCGCATCGATCTCAGATTCTAGTAGAGAACAGTCGAGTTGGATTCGACCTCAGCATGGAGGGATAATCCTTAGAGCCAGGCGAATCCTTCATCGTCCTGCTGTTCCTGGGTATCGGCCTCGCGAGCTGAATCATCAGGCTGCACGGGTACAAATCCTTCATCCGTGTATTCCCAGAACAGTGAGTCCTGTGCTACGGGAGCCTGACTCGCAGTGGCTGGTGCCGGGGCCGCGTGAGGAGTGGTGACTCCTGGCGCAACAAAGACATTGGTCGTGGGGGCCTGCTGAACAGGGACGGCCAGACTCGTCTGTTGAGGGGCGACGAGAACGTGAGGTTCCTGGACAAATTGAGTCTGGACGACGCCTTCTTCGCGAGCGCGGCGCTCGCGAATCTTGTACAGGATGTAGGCAGCGACAGCCAAAATGAACGTCGCGATGGTTCCTATAAGTATGATCGTTGAAAGTATTGGAACAAGTTGCATGGCAATTGAGACCTGATGAAGGGCAATCTACAGTTTCAAATGGTGTAAGAGCAATCTCCGTGCCTAACTCGAATTTTGGCGAAATAAAGCTTAAACGGGGCTGTTATCGGCCTTTTTGGAATGAGTCGTATCGAAATGATTCATTCTGAGACAGCCTAGTGAGACGAGACTCAGCGCTTGGCTCCTGTGCCGATTCGCTCGAGCTTGCCCCAGTTCATACCGAATCCCAGAAATTCTTCGATCGTGGCGAACGTCTTGGTGACGTCGATCATCAGGATGAAGAAGAGTCGGTAAAACAGGGAATAGAAAACGAGTCGAACTTCTTCCTTTTCCACAGCCACGCAATAGAGCGCCGCGATAAGATCCAGGAGGGTCAATGAGAGCCACCAGTAGACCAGGTAATAGCTCATATCGAATACGAGAGCTATGAAAATGAAGTAAGCGTTCGCAAATACATTCATGATGGGCCAGATCAATGACTCGAATGCCATAGACCACATCACGAGGGTACCACCAAAATTGATGGTAGGATTGAAGAACAGGTCACGATGTTTTCGGACGGCCTGAAGGATTCCTCTTGTCCAGCGGTAGCGCTGTTTCAGGAGATCAACGATACGATCTGGTGCCTCCGTGAAGGATTTAGCATCCGGTTCATACTCTACTCGCCATCCTGCACGGATGATCTTGAGAGTTATATCGGCGTCCTCAGCGAACGTGTCCGAGCTGTACCAGCCGGCGTCCACAATTGCCTGTTTTCGGAAGAGCCCAAGAGGTCCTGGAATAATGTTGACCAGCTTCAGGATGGACTGTGCGGACCGGGCCATATTCAGGCTCTCCACATATTCCAACGCCTGTAGCGTTGTCCAAATGTTATCGCGATTGAGCACTTTCACGTTTCCTGCGATGGCACCGAGCCGAGGGTCCACGAAATGCCTGATGGTTTTTCGGAGCGTATCCGGAGAAAGTTGGGAGTCGCCATCAACGTTCAAGAGAAAATCGAAGTTGGAAACCTGGATCCCGGCGTTGAGAGCGGTGGATTTCCCGCCGTTGGATTTTTCGACGGCTCGGACCTCTACCTGACCGTTTCGATACCAACCCACCATTGCACGAGCCACCGCACGGGTGTCATCTGTTGAGCCATCATCGACAAGAATGATCTCATACTTTGGATAGTCCATTCCCAGAAGTGATTGAACCGTGCTTTCCAGAAGTTTGCCCTCGTTAAATGCGGGGACAATGATCGATATCGGGGGCGTAAACGAGGCATCATGACCCGTTTCTATGGTGTGCTTTGTGGTGTTCAAATAGGCCAGATTCATCAGAGTCAGGTACCTGAACAACAGAATAACAAGGAAGAGTACGAGTGCGACGATTGAAGAAAACACAATCAAACCACTCGGTTTCATGGTGTTTGTCTCTCCGGTGAGCCGAAATAGATAGCCAAACGGATCATACAGAAACAGGTAGATGATCGCGAAGAGGACCAGGGAAAGCAGACCGTAAACGAAAATGCGCCTGAGGAGCATTGATTCTGTCTCTTGCGCGGTGGGAATATCGTCTTCCTTCTTGCGCAGGGGCACAAATTCCGTTCGTGTCACAGCGATTTTTGGGCGCACGAGTTTCTTCTCATCGGTGTCGACGATCGAATCTGGTTGCTGTATGTCGCGTTCTTCGGGCATGGAATGTTGTGTTATTCACCTTGTAGATCGGCATTTTTTGCGTGATCCTAAGGCTCTTCGTCATTTCTAGAGCGTCCAGTAGAGCGCTCCTCCAAACGTAAATGTGTTGTACTGATCGATAAAGGCCGACGCCCCGCTTCCGAGAGTTCTGGTCGACGCTCCCATGGTTGTTCTGAGAGTGACAGAAAAGTGGGAGGCGATCCGCTTGATGAAATCGGCTTCAAATCGTCTCGAGACAAAACCTGAGCGCCCGCAACGTGCGACGTCGCGAGGGTCAGGATGAAAATGATGATGATTCCGATTGAACGGCGCATAATTCTTCTGCGTAATGGTGCGGTTCGGATATTGTTACAGGTCAATTGGTAGCGTTATCGACCGCTACCTCGCCCGGCCTAACCTTTCGGCTCAGGCCTCATCAAGGGCGTAACTCAGAAATTCTCCAGCGTTCTGGAATGGGCGACCGTCAGGGACTACAATTGCCGAAACGGAATGCAGCAGATGGTCTGCCTGGACGGGTGACTCCGCACGCAATCGGTCCTTCAAGCGCGCAAAAAAGCTCTGAGCTTCCTCTGCTCGACTGTCTCCAAGGAAGACAACCATACGCTCGACATCCGCGTTCGCAAGCATGTCGTCCTGAGGACGAAGTTCTTCACGAACGAGGTCCATCAGAAAGTCGAAATCAAAGGGACGTGCACTCTTCGAGCCCGAACGATCCATCCTGAGTGCCAGCAATAAAAATGGCTGATGAACGGCATCGCGATTCGAGAAATGATTTTCCAGACGGAGACGAAACGCCTCACGGTCTACAAAATCAGGTTCGAAGTGTACCGAAGGAGCTTCGGGTGCGGCTTCACCAGATCCGCCCGGTTCTGGGGCGGAAATGGGAGAAGTCGCTTCTGTAAAGGGTGTCGCAGGATGAGGGGGTACCTGTGAAGGCGCCTGCGACTGGGGGACTTGAGGAGTCGGCGTAGCCGAGGAGGCCTGCTGCGTTGGCGCCGACTCTGAGGTAGGGGGAACCGGAGCGGGTGCTTCTACAGAAACTGGAGGAGCAGCAACCGGAGGAACGGGAGCCGGCTCAAACGTAACACCCTGTTCTGGCACAGTAGAACTCTGCACTGGAGGAATGGGCGTAATCGGTGCGGCGACCGCATTTAAATTGGTTGGTTCGACGAGATCTTCCAGATCCCAGTAGTCAACTACCTGACGCTTGATGTGACCGATGTGGGGTATCAGAGAGATTCGGCGCTTGGTGGTCGAATGCCCTTCTTCACCCAGTTCGATGTGCATGGAGCCTGTCATCTGAGAGGACATGAAGTCAATCACACGATTGGACTGCTGATTGGCCGGCTCAGGCATTACGAGTATAGTCGTGGTATCGAGCGTGTCAATCTGCTCCAGAAATTGGATAAACTCATTTCTGAATCGGTCATAGGAGCGAAATGCAACGAACGGCATGAAGTCGTTCATAATCAGGCGCGTTGGACGGTGCTGCCGGATGAGCGTTACCAGATCCCATAGAGCCTTTGAAACTCCGTCATCTCCCATATTCTGGAGATTCATCAGGGGGGATACGCGCATCAAACGAACGATGCCGCTTTCGTAGGCCTCTCTAAGATTAAATCCGATCGACGCAGCCCGAATCCTGAGGTCCTTCTGGCGATCGGGAGAGACAAATAGTGTGGGTTCACCGAGGGCGGCACCGGTGCGAGCGAACATCAGGGTCAACAAACCCCGCCCGCTCGCTGCGCGGCCGTATATCAAATATGAACCGCCCCTGTATAGTCCACCCCATGCGTTGTCGATAACGTTGACGCCGGACAGATGTTTGGGTGCGAAGTTCACCGATGATGCTGTAGATGTGTTCATTACAAACAATGGCTGATACTGGATTGTAGGCTCGATGCCAATCTTCTGTCTCAGGTAGAACCCAGAGTTCGGATCGACAACAGCAGGTCCCCACCAAAAGCCGTGCCATGTCCATGGAAAGAACTAAAAAAGTCTCTAATGGCTGTTTAATGAACATTTTTGTGTCAAAATGATCCCGATTTGAGACCTGGATCACTTCGAATTGAGAAAAATAGAGGGAATGGACACCAGACGTCTCTCCCTAGCCTGGGATGATCAACGGACGACGAGCAGCCTCGATAACTCTCGATCCCCGGAGAACACATTCTGTACGGCAGCGCGGCATACCCGCTTCATGAAACGATCCCGATCACAGGCGGCACACCCTGGAGCATCATCTATACGAGGGCAGGCTGCTACATACGAGGACAGGAATCCTATATAACTATATAACAGGTCAGGCATGAAGGAGGATGAAATCTCATTTTGAACAAACGGAATGTGAGACAGATTTCATTCTGACACGAGAATCGCCTCTAAAACTATTTGTCGATCCTTTTTACAGAAGAACAGAAGTTTGGTCCGATACTTGTGAAATGCCTGATAGTAATAAGAATCACGCACGAACAGCCACGGATCAATCTCCGGCTACTCTCAATGATGAAGCGCATTTTGCAACAGAAGGGAATTACCACAGGCATCCTCGTCCCTGTCGTATTTCTAATGGTCTCCTCATTCTTCTCCGGTTGCGACATCTTCGGAACCGCAGTTGATGAACGGGCACCACGCCTTTCAATCATCCGGCCCTTTGACGAAACACTCGTCTCTGGGAAGAATGTCCTTATCGCTGTGTCAGCTGAGGCTCTCGGTGAAGGCAACTGGATTTCGTTCGTGAATATTAATGTGAACGGTGTGCTGGCAGGTGAGGCTATCAGTGATGGCACGAACTTCAAGCTGCGCATTAATACATTCGACTACCCTGACGGATTGTACCGGGTCGAAGCCATTGCTTTTGACAGGTACCAGGCCCGCGGAATATCTGCTCCCGTTTTGATGACGATCAACAATGAATCAGATGGACCTGGTCCAATCATGAGCATCACTGATCCAACGGAAAACGATGAAGTATCGGGTGTCACTCGGATCGTCGCCAGAACAGATGTCGGAGAACCCTTTGTAACGCGTGTGGATCTTCTCATCGATGGTGTTCCAGTACTCACGGAAACCGATCCCATCGGAGGTAACACATTTATTTTCGATTACGACGTTGCCAGTCTTGGTTTGGGAGAACATATTCTCGAGGTAAAAGCTTGCAGCGGTCCAACCGTGTTCCGTATTTCGGAATCGGTCAGTGTCACCATCAGAATTGATGACGGCGGTGTTCTAGGGAGTCCAGGATCTATTCGCTGGAAAACACCCGGCATCCAGGGCGACGTGGATGGTGCCCCAGCGGTAGGCTTCAATAATGACATTTATATCGGGACAACGGAGGGTGAGAGCTGACTCACGTGGGACCCATCACCTACATCTGCCGCATCCATGGCTTCACGAGCCATACCCAGCAGATCTCTGGCACTTTCGTTGTCGGCGATGTACGATACAATTTCTTTACGCAGTCTGGCTGGGAGGTCTCCTGCAAGGAAAGCAGCCAGTATGTACTCGTCCACGTGCTCGATATTTCGAGACATAGGGTTTATCAGTGCGCCTTGCGCGATTTTAGAACGGCTTGTCAATAGTCTCATAACGAGATTTTTTAGACAAGTGGTTGCGGTGACTGAATTATTTTCTGCCCCAGACCGAAAATGACCAAACGCATCGTCCCGGCGTCTTGAATCGCAGCCCATCGAGGCGCATATTGCGATCCGCCATGGACAACGATCTCCATTCCATACAACAAGCCAGAACGCTTCTGCGCAGAGCGCGCAGTGCTTTTGACGCGTACCACGCGTTTTCTCAAGAAGCGGTTGACCGAATCGTACGTGAAATGGTTCGAGCGGGGATCGATGCCTCAGAACGCCTCGCCAAAATGGCCGTCGAAGAGACCGGATTTGGTCGAGTAGAAAGCAAGATTCAAAAGAATTTGTTTGCCACCAGGACGCTCCAGGAGCGAATGGTCAACATGAAGACGTGCGGCGTTATCAATACCACCGAAAATGGATCGGTCTGGGAAATCGCCTCGCCAATGGGAGTGATAGCGGCGCTCATACCATCCACCAATCCAACGTCAACCGCTCTGTACAAGGCTATCATAGCGGCCAAGGCCAGGTGCGCCATCGTAATCAGCCCTCATCCCCGAGCAAAAGCATGCACGTTGGAGGCTATCAACATTGTCGCGACCGCCGCATATCGGGCCGGCGCACCCGAGGGACTTTTCGGTTGTATGTCAGAGGTGAGCCTGGAGGGTACTGACGCCCTGCTCGAAGACCCGGAAACCGATCTGATCCTCGCCACGGGCGGTTCAGCCATGGTTCGGGCCGCCTACTCCAAAGGAAAGCCCGCTTACGGAGTGGGATCGGGAAACGTACCGGTGTATGTCGATCGTTCGGCCGACATCGAAAAGGCCGCGGCTGATATTCTGTATGGCGTTTCCTTCGATTGGGGAACGTTGTGCTCTACCGAAAGGAGTATTGTCGCAGACACGCCTGTTCTTCCGCGATTGAAGGAAGCTCTGCGTAAGGGAGGCGGTTACTTTTTGAATGAGAAAGAGGCCGATCTGCTTCGAAAGATTGTCGCGCCCGGCGGAAGACTCAATGTTGATCAGGTCGGAAAATCTCCTGAAGTCATCGCTGCGCTCGCCGGATTCAAAGTCCCCAAAAAGACCCGGGCGCTTATTGCTCAGGTTTCCGAAGTCGGCAAAGGTGAAATCTTGTCCATGGAAACCCTGTCCCCCATTCTGAGCCTGTTTGTGGAGGACGGTTGGGAGGCCGGGTGCGCACGGTGCAAAGAAATCCTGGCATTCGGAGGCATGGGTCACACGCTGGGAATCCACGCAACGAGTGAACGGATTATCGAGGCGTTCGCCCTCGAAAAGCCGGCTATGAGAATCGTGGTCAACTCGGTTGCGGCTCTCGGATCCGTAGGATATACAACATCTCTGTTCCCCGCGATGACGCTGGGGCCTGGAACGATTGGTGGCTCGATAACCGCAGACAACATTTCGCCGCTGCACCTTGTCAACATCAAACGACTCGCATTCGAGACCAGTCCCATTAACCCTGGTAAAAGCACCGTTTCGATGGCGCCATCGGGCTCTAAACGAGCACATGGCGGACACGGATCACTTCGCAAAGATGGTAGACCCACAAAGCCCTGGATGGAAGAAATCGATGCTCGGCTCCGTGAACGAGCCGGAAATCCGGCTTTGCGAACCGGTGGGGGCGGAATCAAGAAAATTGCCCGAACGACCGCGCCTTCTCCTGTTGCACCAACCGCCAAAAAAACGGAAAATGGTCTATCTGAAGAAGACATCGACCGAATCGCTGCCCAATTTCGGCAGTCTTGAGCTTCCTATTCCCCAAGATCTTCGAACGGCGAAATTGACTGCAAGACCGATCAAAAGCTATATTTGCTGGTCTAATGCTTTTTTCAATCTGAATTATGAAATGGTAGTGCCTGATGGCCAGCACAAGTGATTTCAGGAACGGCTTTACTATGAATTGGAACAACGATATCTGGACGATTATCGAGTTTCAGCACGTAAAACCGGGAAAAGGAGGCGCATTCGTCAGAACGAAGCTGAGAAACGTCAGAAAAGGCAAAATTGTCGACAACACCTTCCGAGCCGGCGAAAAAGTAGAGCAAGTGAGAGTGGAGAGGCGTCCGCATCAGTTTCTTTATCAGGATGATCTCGGGTTGCATTTCATGAACACTAAAACGTATGAACAGACGTCGCTGCCCACAGATGCCGTGGCAGGTCGCGAATTCATCAAAGAAGGAGCCACCATTGACATCATCATGCACGCGGAAACAGATCAGGCATTGACGACAGAGATCCCAATGGCCGTCGAACTGGTTGTGACCGAGTGCGAGCCTGGATTGAAAGGAGATACCGCTACCGGTGCAACGAAACCGGCAATTGTCGAGAGCGGCGCTACCGTGAATGTGCCCCTTTTCATCAATGAGGGAGACGTGATCAAAGTCAACACCGAAAAAGGTGATTACGTGACGCGTGTCAGTGCAGTCTAATCACGTTTATTGCCACCCACTGAAGCAAGAGGAAATAACATGGATCTCAAACATCTGAGAGAAGTGCTTGAACTGGTTGCCGAATGCGACGTGTCTGAAGTTGAAATCGAGGAGGAAAATCTTCGCCTCGTCATCCGCAAACACGCACCCGTTGCCGCACCGCCTCAAATAGCCTACGCAGCCGCGCCCCCACCCGCTGCCGGACCAGCGCCGGCCCCAGCCGCGCCTTCGGCTGAACCGCTGCCTGTGGAGACTCCGTCGACAGGTGTTGATGTGCGTGCACCAATCGTTGGCACCTACTATTCGGCGTCTTCACCCGATGCCGACGCATTCGTTTCGGTTGGACAAACGGTCTCGAGCGGCGATGTATTGTGCATCATCGAAGCAATGAAGCTGATGAATGAAATTGAATGCGAAGTAAGCGGAACCATCAGCGAAATATTGATTGAAGACGGGACTCCGGTTGAATTTGATCAGCCCCTGTTTATCATCGAGCCAAGCTGATCGAGAACGAGGACGCTGCCCGTGATTAAAAAAATTCTGATCGCCAATCGTGGCGAAATCGCCCTTCGTATAATTCGAACCTGTCACGAGATGGGGATCGAGACCGTCGCGGTCTACTCAACAGCGGATCGGGACTCCCTGCACGTTCGTTTTGCGGATGAAGCGGTCTGCATCGGAGCACCTGCCAGCCGGGACTCGTATCTCCGATTCGACCGCGTAATTGCGGCTGCTGAAGTGACCGGCGCGGATGCAATCCATCCGGGCTACGGTTTCCTCGCTGAGAACGCCGACTTTTCGGCCATCTGCGAGGACCACAACATCAAATTTATTGGACCCCCACCGGAGACCATCCGGCTGATGGGTGACAAGAGTCTGGCCAAGATAACGATGGCTGAGGCGGGCGTTCCCGTGGTGCCTGGCTCAGACGGTGAGGTCAAAAATGCTCGTGAAGGCGCGAAGGTGGCTAAAAAAATAGGCTTCCCTGTAATGGTGAAGGCCTGTGCCGGCGGAGGCGGGCGAGGAATGCGCCTCGTCTGGAACGAGGAAGATTTCGAGACACTATTTCACACGGCAAGCTCGGAAGCTCTAGCAGCTTTTGGAAATGGCGGCTGTTACATCGAGAAATTTGTAACCGGCCCCCGACACATTGAAATTCAGATATTAGGAGACGGAAAAGGCAACGTTATTCATTTTGGGGAGCGTGAATGCTCAATACAGCGCAGGCATCAGAAACTGCTTGAAGAATCTCCATCCCCCGTTGTGGACCGCGAATTACGTGCACGCATGGGTGAAGCTGCAATAAAAGGCGCCAAGGCCGTCAATTACGAGGGCGCGGCCACCGTCGAATTTCTCGTCGACAGTAAGGGCGACTTTTATTTCATGGAAATGAACACCCGTATTCAGGTCGAGCACCCCGTAACAGAGGAAGTTGCGGATTGTGATCTTGTCGAATATCAGATCCGCGTCGCCATGGGTGAGGAGGTCGATGAGCGTGACATCATTCTGGATGGACACGCGATGGAGTGCCGTATCAATGCGGAAGATCCGTTCAATAATTTTTCTCCCTGTCCCGGAACGGTTCACACCTTTCATCCTCCAGGTGGCCACGGTGTTCGGGTTGATACGCACGTCTACGCGGGCTACGTCATTCCACCATATTACGATTCGATGATCGCGAAACTGATCGTGCGCGCTCGAACGAGGGACCTGGCGATTCGAAAAATGCTTCGAGCGTTGGACGAATTTGTGATCGAGGGGGTGAAGACGACCATTCCGTTCCATCAACAGTTACTGAAGAACGAACAGTTTATCCAGGGCAATTTCGATACGCAGTTCCTGGAAACCTTTAAGCTTGAAAAACAAGAAGATGAACTTTCCTGAAGAGCTGTATTACACCAAAGACCATGAGTGGCTCAGAGTCGAGGGATCGATCGGGACCATTGGGGTCACCGACTTTGCCCAATCAGAATTGGGAGATATTGTCTATATCGAAATCGACACTCTGGACGAGTCAGTCGGCCGGGACGAAGTTTTTGGTACGGTAGAGGCTGTGAAAACGGTCTCTGAATTGCTGATGCCCGTCAACGGAACAGTGACAGAATTCAACGAAGGGCTGGAGGACAATCCCGAAGCGGTCAACAACGATCCCTACGGAGATGGATGGTTGATAAAAATTACGATCGACGACGTCTCTGAGTTGGAAGATCTACTCTCGAGATCAGCTTATGCCGATATGGTCGGCCAATAGATAAGAAGTACCGCTTATGCACGAACGCATCGTCATTCTGGACTTCGGTTCGCAATTCACCCAGTTGATAGCGAGAAGAGTCCGGGAAGCAGGAGTTTACTCCGAAATTTTTCCTTTCTCGATCTCTGTAGAAGACGTTGCGGCGCAAAATCCAAGCGGAATCATCCTGTCCGGAGGACCCTCATCGATCTATAACGAGGGTGCCCCAAAATTGGACCCAGCCTTCCTGAATCTGACCCGCGAAGACGGATCTACAGTGCCGGTGTTAGGAATCTGTTACGGTTTATTTGCGATGGCTCACGAAATGGGCGGCGAAGTGCAGGCTGCGGATAAACGTGAGTTCGGCCGCGCTGCAATCGAGATCGATTCGGATTCTCGCTTGTTTCGCGATGTGGCCCAAGGCTCCCAGGTTTGGATGAGCCATGGAGACAAAATGACGCTGCTACCGGACGGATACGAGGTAATTGCACACACTTCTAACGCTCCGATAGCAGCTGTTCACTCCACGGATCACCCCCACTATGGCGTTCAGTTCCATCCAGAAGTGCACCATACGGAATGCGGAAAGCAAATTATCCAGAACTTTGCGATCCAGATATGCGGGTGCAAGGGCGACTGGTCGGCGGCCTCGTTTATCGAGGAGAAGAAAGCCGAAATTCGTAAGGTCGTCGGGGATGACCACGTCATCCTGGGCCTTTCAGGGGGAGTGGACTCATCCGTCGCTGCGGTGCTCCTGCATGAGGCAATCGGGGATCAGCTGACCTGCATTTTTGTGAACAATGGCCTCCTCCGAAAAGGCGAGTGGGAGCAGGTCCAGGAGACGTTCAGGGACCACTACCAGATTCGGCTGAACGCAATTGATGCCAGCGACCTTTTCCTAGATCGGTTGGAAGGCGTGGCTGACCCTGAGAAGAAACGCGTGATTATTGGCAACGCTTTCGTGGAAGTTTTTGACCAGGGTAAAATGGAAATAGCCTCGGATCTGGGCAAAAAACCTAAATTTCTGGCGCAGGGTACACTCTACCCAGACGTAATCGAAAGCGTGTCGTTCAAAGGTCCCTCCTCCACGATCAAAACCCACCACAACGTCGGGGGCCTCCCCGCGGAAATGGAATTGGAGGTGCTCGAACCCTTTCGAGAGCTGTTCAAGGACGAAGTTCGAGAAATCGGTCGTCTCCTGAACGTCCCGGAAGAGATCGTTGGCCGGCACCCGTTCCCCGGTCCTGGATTAGGGATTCGCGTTCTCGGACCCGTCAATCGATCTGATGTGGAGTTGCTCAGGGAAGCCGATGATATCTTCATCAGCGAACTTCGAAAATGGGATCTGTACGAGGAGGTGTGGCAGGCATTTGCGGTTCTGTTGCCCGTCCATACGGTCGGCGTGATGGGAGACGAAAGAACCTACGAGAAGGTGTGCGCACTGAGGGCTGTTACCAGTGTGGACGGAATGACGGCAGACTGGTCTCGGCTCCCGAACGATTTTCTGGCTCACGTGTCCAACAGGATTGTAAATGAGGTTCAGGGTATCAACCGAACCGTTTACGATATCAGCTCGAAACCGCCCGCCACCATTGAATGGGAATGATGCGACAATCGCGAATGGTGCTTTCAGCCTGCCTTCTGGCTGCGCTAGTTCTGCTCACGCCTTCGGACGCCGTGGCGCAGCAACGTGTTGGAATTCCCTCTGTAGCGAAGGCTGATTCCTCTCTCCAGAAAGGCGTCGAAGATTTTGAAGCGGGCCAGTTTAGAGCGGCTTTGACCATTTTTGAGGGCCTGTTGGCCGATTACCCGAAAAACGCCTCTTCTTCTGCCGCAAGAATAATGGCGGCCAAGTCGGCCTACCGGATGGGTCGATTTACGCTCTCGCAATCTTTTCTATCAAATTTCTCGACCGATTTCCCCTCAAGCGGCTATTTGGAAGAAGCCATGCACCTGAATGAACTCGCTTCGAGTGCACTTCGCATTGCCTCCAACTCTCCCCAGCGCGTCGGAATTCTCCTTTCGCTGTCCGAAGAGGATCGAGTGGCTTCGCAAGCGATTTTCAATGGCGTCCGCCTAGCTGTCGAGATGCATAATTCCGGCCGGAACAGCCGAAAAATAAAAATGATCTATCGCGATGTGGAGGATGGACCTTCAGCCGCACGCCGCGCCGTCAGGGAATTAAGCGATGAGGGAGTCTCCCTGATCATCGGCACACTCTACAGCGAAGAGGCGATCGCAGCCGCTGATCAAGCCGAAAGAGAGCGCATAGTTTTTATCGCTCCGCTCGCCACGGATGAACGCGTCTCCGATTCAAGGACCTTCTCCTTTCAGACCAATCCGTCCATGAGAGTTCGGGGAGAGGTGATGGCTCGCTTCGCGATCAACGGTTTGCGTCTGAATCGACTGGGTGTCATTGCCGCTTCAGACAGTAGAAAAGTGGGCGAACGGCTGAGTGATGGATTCATCGAAGAAGCCTCGCGGATGGGTGCGGATCTGGTATTTATTGACATCCTCCCTGACGAATCCTACTGGTACCGGCTGCCTGATCTAATCACGGCCGATACACTGGACGGCATCGACGCCCTCTACGTTCCTCTTGCAACCCGCGACCCCATTCCGCTGGCCGGCGCCATACTGTCCTCATTTGATCGAGTCGGAAGAGTGCCACGTCTACTGGGTAACTCTGCGTGGCATGACCTCCCGCAGCGGGCGCACGCGTCGGTTTACACCACGACGTATTCGAACGATTTCCTGGTCGACGAAGAAAGCTCCACATATCGAGAATTTGCAGAAAGCTATTTCTACCTTTCCGGTACACCCCCGGATCGATTGGGAATCACCGGCTATGATGTAACCACATTCAGTCTGCGGGCCCTCTCCCGTCAGGATTCTCGACAACTACATGATGTTGTCCGAAACATGCCCGCGTTTGAAGGCCTGGGGATGCGCATACATTTCGAAGGCGGAAATGTAAATCGATACATGTTTTACCATCGTTACCGAAATGGTACCCTTGCACTAATACGTTAATATTCGCCCTCAGGTGGCCAGGAACTCGCATCGTAGCCTTTCGTATGACCCGCCCGCTGAGCGCGGAGGTGCTTCTCAAGGAGACCCAGGACATACGAATCAGCCTTCAGGATTCGTTTTCACAGGGCCAACCCTTCAATCCCTGAACATCTCGTCCATGAATCGTCTGATGTATTTGAAATATCCCTGGATGGCCCTCATCATTGCCATCACTCTTTCAGCCTGCGGCGGAAGCGGTCGTCTGCGATACGACACTCCGCAAGAGGCCTACGAAAAAGGCCTCGCTCAATATGAAGATAGTGACTTCGAGCGTGCGGCCGGCTTCTTTCAAGGCGCTTTCGACTTTGGGCGCACCCACCAGTGGGCTGCAGATTCTCAACTGCTCCTGGCTCGGTCCTATCGCAGTAATAACGAATACCTTCTGGCCGCGAATGAGTTCACCCGTTTCATGCAGATTTACAGGAGTGATCCACGCGTTCCCGACGCGGAATATGAACTGGCGATGACTTACTACGATCGGTCTCCAAAGTCTGAGCTCGATCAGACAGACACCGAACGCGCCATCGTTCAATTTCAACTTTTTATCTCGCGGTATCAAGATCACGAATTGACGGAAGATGCGCAGAGCCGGATCATCGAATTGCGGGGCAAATTGGCCCAAAAGCAGTTTCACACTGCGCAACTGTATGAACGCCGGGAGCGCTGGAATGCGGCTGCTGTGTCCTATGAAGCGGTTTTTGACCGTTATTATGACACCGACATGGCAGATGATGCCCTACTGGGAGCGCTGAAAACCTATCTGGAATATGCGCGCTTGAGCATCCCGTCACGCCAGGCCGAACGCCTTCGTCTTGCCGAGACGAACTACGACCGACTTATCCAGATCTTTCCCGACAGCCCGCTTGTGAAGGATGCTGAAGAGATCTACCGCCAAGTCCAGGACCTGTTGGGTAAATCCGACTCTAGCTCCAGATCATGATTCGGCTGGGCGTATTCGGTGGCTCGTTTGATCCGCCCCATCTAGGACATTTAAGGATTGCCCAGATTTCCTGTGATCACCTGGCTCTTAGCCGCTTGTTGTGGATCCCGACAGGATCACCACCACACAAGCCCAGTTCGGAGCTTTCGGCTTCCTCTCATCGACAGGCGATGGTGCAGCTGATGGTCAAAGAAGATCCGCGATTCGAAATGGACCTTGTTGAGATAAATCGCGAGGGGCCCTCGTACACCGTCGACACCATTCGACTGATGGAAGCCGCATTTCCCGAAGCGGAGCTGTACCTGATTATTGGAGAGGATCAGCTGCGTGTTTTCGATACATGGAAGGACCCGACAGCAATCAGAAATTCCGCCCGCCTGACGTGCTACAAAAGGACCCAACTGGCAGAAGCTACAGAAGAGCCTCAAGAACCCCCAATCTGGCTGCCGGGAGAGCCGATGGAATTTTCCAGTACGGCTATTCGGGACGGCATTCGCCGCGGTGAGCGCCAGTCGGTGAGCCTGCTTCCCGCAGTAGAGGCCTATATCAAGTCCCACGATTTGTATCTTGAGCGCTAACGCACCCATTGCAGTTAGTCTTACATGCTATCCCCTCCTGAAAGTCTGAGAGATCGTATTTCTCAGCTCATTTTCCCCCGGATAGGCTCCAATATGAGTCCCTCCATATCCGTTGAAGAGGATGCTGAACGCATTGAGAATCTGATGCGTGACTATCCCATCGGAGGCCTTTGTCTGTTCAACGGAGACCGAATCCGAACTCCACAGACACTCACACGATTACAGAGTCTCGCGCGCTTTCCCCTTCTGGTAGGAACCGATATGGAGCGCGGACTCGGTCAACAGCTGCGTGGCGCTACCGTCTTTCCACACGCAATGGCCTTTCAGGCTATTGGAGACCTCGACGAAGAATTGCTCGAAGCCGCAGCACGAGCAGCGGCGCGTGAAGCGCTGGCTGCCGGCCTGCATATCAGTTTTTCGCCCGTCGCGGACGTCAATTCGAATCCACTCAATCCAATCATCTCAACTCGAGCCTTTGGAACGTCTGCAGAAACAGTCTCCAGGCTTGTTTCGGCTTATATAAGGGGGTGCAATGGTGAAGGACTTCTTTCAACAGCGAAGCATTTTCCAGGTCACGGGGGCACGGACTTAGATTCGCCTGAAAGCCGACCAGTAGTTTCGAGCAACCGCAAAAATCTTGAAGAACTCGAGTTGATTCCGTTTCGGCGCGCCATTGAAAGCGGAGTGTCACTCGTCATGACCGCCCATGTAGGGTATCCAGGCCTGGACGAGACGGGAGTCGAAGCCACTCGTTCGCGAGAAATCGTCACCGAGCTTCTCAGGAAGAGGTTGAATTTTCGAGGGGCGGTTATTTCCGACAGCCTGATGATGTCCGGCGTCGAAAGGGGCGATGAACATCCGGGAGCATTGGCTGCCGATGTCTTGAAGGCAGGAGTGGACATCTTGCTGGATGTGAATGATGTCCCCGCTACTGTAGAGTATCTCACCACGGCTGTACTCAGCGGAGATCTATCCAGGTCTGTGGTAGACACCGCCTTTGAACGCGTTTGGAGCCTTAAAACCAGGTTGGCTGCCCGCTTTGGAAAAGGAATGTTTATCGATCCATCTCTGGCCCAACCACTCTCGGTCATTGGTAGGGATGAGCATCGCGTTCTGGCCCGTCGTATCGCCTCGGAATCGATACAACTTGCCATTGGAGAAAAAGAGGAAATCGGCCTACGGACTCCTCGTATGGGTCAGAAAGGACCCCTGTTCATTCTTATCGAACCACGTCAGATCAGCCACGATTCAGGCACAGATTTCCTGGAAAAGTTGTTCCTTTCTGCGTTTCCATTAGGTTCATTCTGCAACATCGGCCCGGACGCGGAAGGAGATGATTACTCTGGGTTGATCGAGGAAGCGAGTGACCACTCAGACCTGATTGTGGGCATGATCGTCAAGCCCTCTGCCGGGCACACGTATGGATTGCTGCCGTTTCAAAAGCAGTTGGTTGATGATCTCGTGTCAGCGCATCCAGTCTACCTCGCCGCACTTGGGAGTCCAGTCGTGCTCGCAGATTTTCAAGACGTTCGCGCCAGTATTTGCGCCTACAGTGATGTTGAGCCGAGCATGAGCGCGTTGGTGGATTTTCTTGTTGAACTAAAACCGGGGCCCTCCATTGCCCCTCTCGTTCTTTCCACCTTGAGAGGTGAATCGTGATCGATTGGATTCATAAGTTGCTGGGCCTGGCCAAGGACCCTGACCCTGGCATGGCGAATGTAGACCTGGAGCACCTCTCGCGTGTAATCGGGTGCTCGATCACAAATGAGAATCTGTTCATTCAGGCGCTTCGACATCGGTCGCTTCTTCGGGGTAAGCCCGACTCGCACATGATTTCCAATGAGCGCCTGGAATACTTGGGAGATTCGGTCGTGGGTTTTCTGGTCGCAGAACATCTGTTCAACACGTATACCGACAGCGACGAGGGTTTCTTGACCCGTCTGCGCTCAAAACTGGTAAATGGTCGCGCGCTCGCGGAGCGAGCGCGCGAACTCAATCTGGGAAGCTTCATCCAGGTCAGCGACAGCCTCAACGAAGAGCAGCGGGGCAGCAATAGTATCCTCGCCGATGCCTTCGAGGCCATCATAGGCGCCATATATCTCGACCAGGGCGTAGACGCCGCCAGGGCGTTCATTCACCGGACTGTGCTTCACAGGGTGGATCTGGACCTGCTCGCGCGTACCAGAGATAATTACAAAAGTACTCTCCTTGAATACGTTCAGGGCAGGAGCCAAATTCAGCCCGAATACGAAGTTGTCGAAGAATCTGGACCCAGCCACGACAAGCGGTTCGTGGTCGCAGTGATGCTCGATGGAGAGGAGTACGGACGCGGAGAGGATCGGAGTAAGAAGAGCGCTGAACAGACGGCAGCCAAAAACGCGATTGAGACACTGCAATCGACAGAGGAGGGTACGGGATTCAAACAATCTTGAAACGCAGTAGCAGTATTTTTTCGATCTTTGGCGTTGACTCTGACGCCACGATACTCTTCACTCTGACGCTCTGACTTTCATGCCCATTCGTCTGAGGTCTACCGACCGATTTTCAGATCGCCACATCGGCCCTTCCGACATTGATATATCGGAAATGTTGTCCTTCGTCAATGCCGGTTCCCTGGACGAACTCGTTGATGAGACTATTCCAGCGGCCATCCGCATGAATGGCGATTTGAACGTGCCTGCTGCCCTCACTGAAACAGATCTACTGACACGCGCGTCGGAACTGGCCGCTAAAAATAAACTTTTCCGATCCTACATCGGGATGGGATATTCGCCAACGGTGACCCCACCTGCCATCCAGCGCGGTATCCTGGAAAATCCGTCCTGGTACACCCAGTACACGCCCTATCAAGCAGAAATTTCTCAGGGCCGACTGGAGGCATTGTTGAATTTTCAGACCATGGTCATCGACCTCACGGGAATGGAGATTGCCAACGCTAGCCTACTCGATGAAGGCACAGCAGCAGCTGAGGCAATGATGATGCTTCATAGACAGACCAAGCGCAGCCATCGATCCCGGTTTTTTGTTTCGGAGGAATGTCACCCCCAAACAATCGCTGTCGTTCAGACTAGGGCCCTTCCGCTGGGAATTGATATCACGATTGGAAACCACCGAACATTCGAGTTTGGAGATACCTGCTTCGGCGCACTGATTCAATATCCGGCCTCCGATGGGGCCGTTTATGACTACAGCGGTTTCTGTGACCTCGCACACGAAAATGATGCCTTCGTCGTTGCAGCAGCGGACCTGCTCGGCCTGACCCTGCTCAAATCGCCTGGATCGTTTGGTGCAGATGTAGTGGTGGGTTCGACCCAGCGATTCGGTGTGCCAATTGGCTTCGGAGGACCACACGCTGCCTACTTTGCAACAAGTATGGCATTCAAGCGCCAGGTACCGGGGCGCATGATTGGTGTAAGCGTAGATGCCGACAACAACCCCGCATTGAGGATGGCACTGCAGACTCGAGAGCAACACATTCGGCGTGATAAGGCCACCTCCAACATCTGCACAGCCCAGGTTTTGCTGGCCGTGATCGCCAGCATGTATGCCCTCTATCATGGCCCCAAAGGACTCGCCGCAATCGCGACAAGAATATTGGACGCGACCCGGCTCTTGTCCGCCGCTTTTGAAGAAATGGACCTTCCCGTGCGGCATTCTGACTTTTTTGACACGCTTCATGTCGATGTTCCAGATTCGGAAGCACTGAGGGAAAGAGCTGTCGCGGCAGGAATCAACTTGCGATATTTCGACGACGGCTCGATTGGGATTTCTCTGGATGAAACCCTGAGGGAGAGCGATTTGACGGACTTGCTGGAAGTGTTTGGAGGTTCGGGCGATCCGGCACAGGTAAGTCGCCTGGCGGCTGACATGGAGTCCGGGTACTTCGGCAGCATGGGAAGAGAAGATGATTATTTAACGCATCCCGTGTTCGAGCAGCATCAATCCGAGGCGGCTTTGACCCGGTACATGCACCATCTTTCTACCAAAGATCTCTCGCTGACGACAAGCATGATCGCCCTTGGTTCTTGTACCATGAAGCTCAATGCGGTCGCCGAGTTGATCCCGATCACGATGCCGGGCTTCAACCAGATACACCCTTTCGCGCCCAAAGATCAGGTCGAGGGCTATCACGAAATGATGGGTGAGTTGAGGACGTGGTTATCAGAGATTACAGGATTTGCAACGACCTCTCTGCAACCAAACGCGGGAGCCTCCGGCGAGTACGCGGGTCTGTTGGTTATCAAAGCGTACCATGAGAGTCTGGGTGAGATGCACCGTAACGTATGTCTGATACCCTCTTCAGCGCATGGCACGAATCCTGCAAGCGCGGTAATGGCGGGGATGAAAGTGGTTGTGGTCGCTTGCGACGACAATGGAAACATCGACCTTGCCGACCTGACGACCAAGGCTTCTGAAGCAGGAGACCATCTTTCCTCCTTGATGATCACTTACCCTTCCACACACGGTGTGTTTGAGGAATCGGTGATGGAGATCTGTGACACGATCCACCGCCATGGTGGACAGGTGTACATGGATG
Organism: uncultured Bacteroidota bacterium; assembly: GCA_937893205.1. Classification (GTDB taxonomy): domain Bacteria; phylum Bacteroidota; class Rhodothermia; order Rhodothermales; family UBA10348; genus CALBJU01. Next base: position 618 of record CALBJU010000410.1, on the reverse strand, counting down.
GAGCAAACATGAATGCGCAGGTCGGTTTGTGCCGACCTGGAGACATCGGAGCCGATGTCTGCCACCTGAATTTGCACAAGACCTTTGCCATTCCCCACGGTGGAGGCGGACCGGGAGTGGGACCGATATGCGTGGCGTCCCATCTGGCCTCCTTCCTGCCGGGTCATCCCGTGGTTGAGGCCGGCGGATCGTTGGGGCCAGTAGCAGCTGCACCGTTTGGAAGTGCTTCGATCTTGCTCATTTCCTGGGCGTACATAGCCATGTTGGGTGGCGATGGTCTCAAGAAGTCGACCCAGGTTGCCATCTTGAACGCAAACTACATGGCTCGGCGGCTCCAGTCCCACTATGACATCCTCTACACAGGATTGAATGGCCGTGTCGCCCACGAATACATCCTCGATCTGCGTTCCCTACGTCAAAACACAAAACTTACCGAAGTCGATGTGGCCAAACGACTTATAGATTATGGATTCCACGCCCCCACGATGTCCTGGCCTGTGGTCGGAACCGTGATGGTCGAACCTACGGAGAGCGAGAACAAGGCGGAATTGGATCGATTTATCGAAGCCATGATCTCGATCAGAGCTGAAATTCAGGAAGTCGAATTGGGACTGGTTG
>CALBJU010000409.1 GCA_937893205.1 uncultured Bacteroidota bacterium | reverse complement strand
CCGCCTCTTCGATAAAACAGATGCTTGTCCGAATCGGATATCTACGCAGATTTTCTGACAGAAGAAGAGCTCAACTCGATGGTTTGCGCTCGTCGAGCGCCGATTTGACGTCCAAACGCACCCAAATGCAGCGAAAACTGGTCGAATCGGAAGTGATGCTCACCGGCGTCGATCGTGAACAGGATAATTTAGACGAGCTTCTTGGAAGTGTGAGAACAGAAATCAAACGCATCCGACAAGAAAAAGAAGATCGCACCGATCTTATAGCGGAAAAGCGAACGGCTGAGCAGGAATTGGTCATACAGGTGCGGGCGCTGATCGCGTCGAGCTCGAATCGAACGAGAATCAACACGGCGGCTCTGACCGAGCTTACCACTTCTTTCGCCGGCGCGAGAGCCCTTCTTCCATGGCCGGCTGATGGAACAGTTACGGAGCCCTATGGAGACATTGTTCACCCGGAATTTGGGACGAGAACACCAAACCCCGGCATCCTGATCGCAACGGAGCCCTCCGCGGAGGTACGGGCTGTTTTCAATGGTCGTGTCACGTCAATCGACATTCTTCCCGATATGGGCCGATTTGCCATCGTAGAACACGGTGGATTCCACACCGTCTATGGAAATCTTTCCCTGTTTTACGTGAGCGTGGGAGATGAAATCACGACCGGCCAACTCATGGGTAGATCCGGTACCGCGGCTGAACCCCGAGGGCAAGCCGTGTTTTTTGCAGTTTTCCAGGATGGAGAGCCGGAAGATCCGCTCAACTGGTTGAGCCGCTAGGCCAATTGCCCTCCGGCAGCACCAACTCTGATTGCATCGGCCTACGGAGCATCGTAGCTTCGATGCATGGGTGGAAAAAAGGTCATTACTGAACGAGCGATACGGGACGCTGCAAAGGACGGATCCACGACCTATGTCGCGCCGGACAATAGCGTTATCACACCCCTCGCCCGAGATGCGGCCCGTGAATTGGGCATTTCCATCGTTTTTGGCTCCCAACCGGTAGATTCTGAGCCGCAGGCGAATCAAAACGTGAGTCAGGTAATCTGCATCGGCTCTGACCACGGCGGATATGAACTCAAATCGGAGTTGATCACCTGGTTGAAAAAGGCAGGCCATCAGATTGTAGATCTGGGCACTGATTCTCCAAAAAGTTGTGACTATCCCGACTTCGCGTACGCTGTCGCAAGCATGGTTGCCGAAGGAAGAGCCAGGCTTGGCATCATGATAGACGGCGTAGGGGTCGGAAGCAGCATCGTATGCAACAAGGTACCTGGCACGCGCGCCGCGTGCGCTTACAACGAGTTTGCTGCCTGGAATGCGCGCGCCCACAACAACGCCAACGTGCTCACACTGGGTAGCCGCTCGATGGGCAGTGAGGTTGTGAAGCGAATTGTGGACGTGTTTCTCACGACTGAATTCGAAGGCGGCCGGCACGAGAGACGCGTGCAGAAAGTGACCGACATCGAAGAACGATTTTCTAAGCGATAGACGGGATGCGCGCTAGAGCAGACAGCGTATTCACTTTCTCTCAATAGCAGACATCCCGGCGTATCTTATTTTTGTCGACTCCGCGTGTTCAGAAAGCAAAATAGCCCTGATTAAATGGCAGAAGCATCTTTTGACGTTCTTGTTATCGGAACTGGCCCTGGCGGCTATGAGACAGCAATACGGGCGACACAGCTTGGATTGAAAACAGCTGTCGTCGAGAAAGACAAACTCGGAGGGGTTTGTCTCAACATTGGCTGTATTCCAACGAAGGCACTACTTAAGAGTGCGGAGCTAATGGAGTACGCCACCCATCTGGATGCCTACGGGCTTTCCTCAGATGGAACGATCAAAGCAGATTTTGACCGTGTCGTGGGAAGAAGCCGTGGCGTTGCCGATAAAATGAATCAGGGCGTGGCCTATCTGATGAGAAAGAACAAGATTGAAGTTCTTTTCGGCCATGCCAGACTTGCAGGCGGTGGCAAAGTGGACATCGTTCCGTCCACGGATATGGATGGCAAGAAGCTGGGCACAAAGCAGACCGTATCGGCCAAACACATTATTCTGGCGACGGGAGCTCGGCCTCGCGAATTGCCTTCGCTGCCGTTCGATGGGAAGAAAATCATTTCCTCCAAAGAAGCCCTGCTTCAGACCAAGCGACCCGACCGACTGGTAATCGTAGGTGCCGGAGCCATAGGCGTAGAGTTCGCATACTTCTACCACCATATGGGGACCGAGGTCACCGTGGTCGAGGTAATGGATCGAATGGTGCCAGTGGAGGACAAAGACGTCAGCCGGGAATTGGCCCGAGCCTTCAAGAAGGCAGGTATCAAGGTGATGACCGGGTCCATGGTAGAATCAGTTGATACGTCAGGGAAGACGCTCAAAGTATCGGTGAAGATCAAGAAGAGGGTCGAAGTTCTAGAAGCGGAGCAGGTTCTGTCAGCGGTCGGCGTTTCTGGAAATATCGAAGACATCGGGCTCGAAAAGGCGGGCGTAAAAACCGACCGCGGTGCCGTGGTTATAGATGAATTTGGCCGGACAAACGTATCTGGGGTCTACGCCATCGGCGACGTAGCTGGCCCCCCTTGGCTCGCCCATAAGGCCAGCCACGAAGGCGTCATCTGCATAGAAAAGATCGCAGGCGAAGATGTCCATCCTCTGAACAAACTTAACGTTCCGGGATGTACCTACTGCCAGCCCCAGATCGCTTCGGTGGGCTACACGGAAGAAAAAGCGAAGGAGGCAGGCCACGATCTGAAGGTCGGAAAATTCCCCTTCACCGCGAGCGGGAAAGCTTCAGCGATGGGACACGTCGAGGGATTCGTCAAAGTCATATTCGACGCTAAATATGGCGAGTTTCTGGGCTGCCACATTATCGGATATGATGCCACGGAATTGATTGCGGAGGCTGTCACGGCCCGAACACTTGAGACTACGGCTCACGAGATCATGGAATCGATCCACCCTCATCCGACCCTGTCTGAAGCACTCATGGAAGCTACACGCGCCGCCTACGGCGTCGCGATCAACATCTAAGCTGTACGTAGAGCCGACTAGCGAATCACCGAGCCGTCTTCCCCGTCGGATTCCATCAGAAACAACTTTCCTTCGCGATCTTCGGCCATGAGGATCATGCCTTCGCTTTCGAGTCCCATCATTTTGCGCGGAGCAAGATTGGCGACAACTGCGACGCGCCGCCCAATGAGCTCTTCGGGATCAAAATGCTGAGCGATTCCGGCCAGGATCTGC
>CALBJU010000408.1 GCA_937893205.1 uncultured Bacteroidota bacterium | reverse complement strand
TGTGCACGAAGAGCGCGCAAGGGATCAGCGGCGTCCAGGCCCATGGCGCCTTCGGCCGTCGCATCGATATTCGAAAATGAAGCCATTACTCGGTGATTCCCAGCCATTCTCGGGCCGTATCTCTGAGCAGTTGTTGCCGCAACTCGGCCTGATCCGAGTAAACCTCATTGATGAGGGACCCTGGCTGGAGCTCACCCAGAGGAAACGGATAATCGGTGCCCAGCGCAATTCGCTCGGCGCCGAACAGATCAACCAGAAACCGTAAGGCGGCCGGGTCATGCACCAGTGAATCCAGATAAAAATGGCCACAATACTCTCGGGGAGATCTGTTATTATCTACGGCACACAGATCCGGTCTCACGTCAAATCCATGGTCGAATCGGCCAACCGTGAACGGAAATGAGCCTCCACCGTGCGCAAATGCCACCCGCAGGCCCGGTAGTCGCTCAAATATTCCGCCGAAAATGAATGACGCAATCGCTCGGGAGGTCTCGGCCGGCATTCCCACCAGCCACGGCAGCCAGTATTGCTGCATCTGGTCTGCGCCCATCATGTCCCATGGATGCACGAAGAGTGCCGCTCCCAACTGATCCATTCGCTCGAACAACGGAAAAAATCTGGGATCCGAGAGGTTGATCCCGTTGACGTGTGTCCCAATCTGGATCCCTCGCAATCCCAGCTCCGAAACGCAGCGCTCCATCTCAAGAATAGCCCGGTCCGGATCCTGCATCGGTATCGTTCCGAGGCCCTCAAACCGTTGGGGAAAGTCCCGCACAATTCCCGCGATATGATCGTTCAATAACTTCGACAGGTCGAGGCCGTGTTCAGGCTTGGCCCAGTAGGAGAACATCGTTGGAACGGTTGAAAGAACCTGAACTCCGACGTTGTGAGCGTCGCACTCCTGGATCCGAATCTTCGGATCCCAGCAATTGGACTCGATCTCTCTGAAAAACGTGCCGTCTTTCATCATTCGAGCGCAGCAGGGAGCGTGGTGTTCCAGAGAGATGAAGCCCCCATATCCGTACCTGGACTTCAGATCGGGCCAGGTTTTTGGAAGGATGTGGGTATGTATGTCGTAGGCGCCTATGCTCATGTGGCTTACTCTGGAAGAGCCATCACACTTCCGCAGGTGGAGCAGGTCCGGGCCTCGAGGGAATCATTGAACCGTTTTATAACCGGCGGTAGTTGAGCCACGATGTCTTCAAGATGGAAATATTCGTCATGGAGTTTTTCTCCGCAGTTCTTGCAGAACCACATCATCCCGTCGGTGTCTTCTTCATCACGTTTTTTTTCGATGACCAGACCAATCGAACCCGCGGTGCGCTGGGGTGAGTGCGGGATCTTGGCTGGAAGCAAGAACATCTCGCCTTCCCGGACATGAATGTCTCTGGGCTTTCCGTCCTCTATAATCTTTACCGTGATGTCTCCTTCAATCTGATAGAAGAGTTCCTCGCTTTCATTGTAGTGATAGTCGTTTCGGGAGTTCGGCCCCCCGACTATCATCACGATGAAATCGCCTGCCTCGGTGTAGACGCATTTATTGCCAACTGGGGGTTTCAGAAGATGACGATTTTCGTCTATCCATCCCTGTAAATTGAGAGGAGCTAACATCGTGTTGGGGGACTGGTTAAGGGTTACTCAGTGGAAAAGACCGCTATGCATTTCAGTTCGATGGCTATTGGAGTCGGCAAAGAGACGACTTCTACCGTTGTTCGACAGGGTTTGTAGGCCGAAAGATACTCAGCATACACCCGGTTGTATGTTGGAAAATCATCTTTCATGTTGGTTAAAAATACGCTGACATCGGCCAGGTGCTCGAGTCCAAGTCCGGCCGCTTGAAGAACGCTTTCCACATTGTCCAACACAGATCGGGTCTGAAGTTCGATGTCGTAGTCCAGAATTTCCCCTGAATCTGAAAGTGTCACGCCGGGGATATCATCCGTTCCCACTTGGCGCGGTCCAACACCCGAAAGAAAGAGGAAATCTCCGATCCGCCGGGCATGTGGATAGGCCCCCACTGGTTCTGGCGCATTCGGACTTGTAACAATCTCGTTGATCATGTCATTCAGGCCGTCTTGATGGTAATATTCTTGGATTCGGTAAAGAACCGCAATGCGTGAAATCCGCCTTCGCGGCCCATTCCAGAGTCCTTGCTACCCCCGAAAGGGGTTCGTAGGTCGCGCGGCATCCAGCAATTCACCCATACGATCCCGCTCTGGAGTTCATGCCCAACCCGGTGCGCCGTCTCCAGATTGGTCGTCCACACAGAGGCGGCCAGTCCATAGGGTGTACTGTTAGCCAGCTGAATGGCTTTGCTCTCATCGTCAAACGGAAGGAGGGTGGCGACCGGACCAAATATTTCTTCCTGATTGGTCTGGCACGACGCTTCAAGCCCCTCGATGAGCGTCGGGCTGAAGAAAAACCCATTTTCGCATCGGCCCTCGAGTGAGACCCGCTCACCACCGCACAGAATTACACCGCCCTCAGAACGTGCGATGCTCAGATGATGGATGATTTTGTTCAGATGATCCTCAGAGACAATCGCTCCCATCTGAGTGTCCTCGAGTAAGGGATCTCCGACCTTGATGGCAGATACCGCTTCCACAAGTCGGTCTCTGACCTCATCGTAAATGGACCGCTCGATGAGGATACGCGACCCGCACAGGCATATCTGGCCCTGATTGGAGAAGCCGGCCCGGACCGCGCCGTCGATTGCCTCATCCAGATTGGCGTCCGCAAAGATGATGGTCGGATTTTTTCCGCCAAGCTCGAGCGATACTTTCTTCAGTGCTTCGCCAGCAGATTTTGCAATGACGCGGCCCGTCGCCGTGCCGCCGGTGAAGGATATTGCCCTGACATCTTTGTGCGTGACGATTGCGGCGCCGGCCGACGGGCCGCTCCCATGAACGATGTTCAGCACGCCTTCTGGAAACCCGATCTCGTCGCAGGTCTGGGCGAGCAAATACGCGGTGAGCGGAGTCACCTCGGAAGGTTTTCCGACTACGCAATTGCCAGCAGCAAGTGCTGGTGCAATTTTCCAGGAAAACAGATACAACGGCAGATTCCAGGGCGATATGCAGCCTACAACGCCAAGCGGGTGCCGGAGGGTGTAGTTGAGAGCGCCGGGGGTGTCGGTGTAAGCGTCAGATGAGTCATGCAGGATCGCGCCCGCAAAAAAACGAAAATTTGCTATCGCACGGGGAATATCGACGGTTCGGGCCAGGGAGACGGGCTTGCCATTGTCCCTCGATTCCGCTTCTGCAAATTGCTCGAGTCTGCTCTCGATACCATCTGCGAGGCGATTGAGCCACCCGGACCGGAAAGTCGGTGTGCTGCCGCCCCACGATTCGAATGCCCGGGACGCGGCATGGACTGCCCGTTCTACGTCATCGTCGCCTGAAGCGGGAATGGAGCCGTATTCCTCATTGATCGACGGGTCGATGAGTGGGAGTGTGTCGCCACTCTCCGCCCCCGAGAATTGTCCCCCAATGTAGTTTTCGATCCGCGTCATAGATCCCTGATTTCATCTCCAGTGAATGTAGGAAATACGTGGTCCAGCAAGGACAAGAATCTGGATCATTGCCCGACTTCTTTCGGGTAACAGATAAAGGACCGGACCTGTCGCTCGGCCAGTCCGGAAACGATTCTTCCGTCATCACTCACGGACAACTCCTCAACGATTCCAGATCTATTCAATACGCTGATCGTGTCTTCCGAAGTGTCATAGGCTTCGTGCGTCGAGTGAGATCGATGCAGGTAGTAAGAGATGTCCTCTGACAGATGATCCTCGTCACTCAGACCTTCGCGGATCAGATATTCTCCTATGCGCCGCTGAATCTCAGGCTCGGCGAACCGTGAGTTATCAACGTCGAAATCGACCCTGAAAAAGTCTCGAACGAGTATTCTGCGGCTCAAATCTGCCAGTATCCTGTCGTCGCTCATCTGCCAGTTTTTCAGGCTGAAAATGATATCTGTGTCGTCCAAGGCGACGTATGCATCCTGAATGTCTTCGTGGTGAAGATCTGCCGAGGAGTATCCCTTACGCAGAAAAAATAGGAAGGCGTCCGATCCTCCGTTCACCACGTCGTCCCGATCTTCTCCAAGGTGCCAGCGCACTCGTCTGATCACAGACTTGAGAAGATGGTCACCCGCTACCACAGTCTTGTGGAGATACACCTGCCAGTACATGAGCCTTCTCGATATCAGGTAGTTCTCGACGGCGTGTGCTCCTTTTGCTTCAACGACGATTCGGTCCTGGAGGGAACCGTCGCCCGGATGAACTCTCAGGGTCTTGATTATCCTTCCAACCCCGACCTTGCCCTCCACAACGCCGGTGTAATACGAATCTCTGCGTAGATAATCAAGGCGATCCATGTCCAGCTGACTCGATATCAGTTCGTGAAACCAACGCCGCTCGTAGGTATCATCGAAAATGGCCAGAGCAAGCTCCAATCTACCCTCAAATCGCCTGTTCAGCCTTTCCAGCAGTGCGCGGCTCATCTGTTCATGCCGGAAATCTGTCAGAATCTCGTGCTCCAGCGTGTGCGAAAACGGGCCGTGTCCTACATCGTGAAGCAGTGCCACCGCGAGAGCCGCTTCCAGCTCCTGGGGCGATACTGACGCCCCCTTTTCGCTCAGGGATATCAGGGCGTCGTGCATGAGTGCCATCGCGCCCAAAGCATGACCAAATCGAGAGTGCTCCGCGCCCGGGAACACCATGTGGCCGATGCCGAGTTGACGGATGCGACGCAGTCGTTGCACCTCCGGTGTTCCGACGAGATCGAGAATCAATCCCCTCGGGACAGATGTGAATCCGTGTACCGGATCCGAAAATATTTTGAAGCGTCCGTTCAAGAGTATGCCATCGGCCGAAGGTCTTCGTAAAATGCGTCTGTTCCTAGGTCTCTGGACCATCGCATTCGACGGAAAGTACCTAATTGTCCCGTGTGACGCGTAGTATATTTGCGCACT
>CALBJU010000407.1 GCA_937893205.1 uncultured Bacteroidota bacterium | reverse complement strand
CGATCGGGTCGGCTCATCATGATCACCGATGAGGTCAAAAACAACATCCTGATCTACGACAAGAGTGGCAAGCTGCTCGACAGTTGGGGGACCTCGTTCCCGGATGGACACGGCCTGACCCTTTCTGACGAAGGGGATGCAGAATACCTATGGATCTGCGACAATGGATTCAAAGGCAATCCACAGGTTGTAAAAACCACGCTGGATGGACGCGAAGTTCTTCGCCTACCACACCCAAGAGACATTGGCGAGTACGGGGAAGATGACAACTTCTACCCCACAGAGACAGCTGTCGCCCCAAACGGAGACGTTTATGTGGCAGATGGTTATGGCTCCCAGTGGATTCTTCAGTTTTCACCCTCAGGTGAGTTCATCAGAAAATTTGGGGGAAAGGGTTTTGGGGATGCCCAGTTCTCAATCGCTCACGGTGTGTGCATCGATGAGAGGGGCGAAGGTGATCCAACACTCATCATCACCTCGAGGACCCACAATGCGTTCAAACGATTTTCGATGGACGGACAGTATCTGGAAACACTCTTCTTGCCCGGTGCTTTCGTATGCCGCGCCGTCATTGATGACGATATTCTTTATGCTGGAGTCTGCTGGTCGCGACTGCGGTACTTGAATCTGACCCCAAATTCGGGCTTCGTTACCATTCTGAATGGAGACAACGTGGTCGTGTCCAATCCAGGAGGGACGGCTCCCGAGTACCGGGATGGTAAACTGCAGCTAATGGTGCAGCAGGAATCGCTCTTTCATCACTGCCACGATGTCTGCATAGATGAAGACAAAAATATCTACGTTTGCCAGTGGAATGCTGAACAGACGTACCCCATCAGATTGGAGCGGGTGTAGGGGCGAACACCTACAACAAAGGAAGACCGTTCTGGCATATTGCCTGGAACCCGTATTATATGTTTACGGAGGGAGCATCCCTCCCCTGGTGCGTCGCACGCGGTTAAGTTGAAGAGACATGACAGAAGCAGGCACATCATTAAAGATGAAGAAAGAGCTCGGGCTTTTCGACGTGTATGCCCTGGCGACCGGGGCTACGCTCAGTTCGGGCTTTTTTCTTCTTCCGGGGCTGGCAGCGTCCTATGTCGGATCTGCCCTTCCTCTTGCCTATCTGATTGCGGCAGCATTTCTGCTACCGGGCTTGCTGGCCAAGGCCGAGTTGGCAACGGCAATGCCCCGTTCCGGCGGCGACTATTATTTTCTGGATCGGTCGATGGGCCCGTTGTGGGGGACCATGAGTGGGTTTGGAACGTGGGTCTCTCTGATCCTGAAGACTTCGTTCGCATTGGTCGGGCTCGGAGCCTACCTCGGCCTGTACTTTCCAGACCTTGACATCAAACCTGTGGCTGCCGGTCTTGCCATCTTGTTTAGTCTCGTCAATCTGATGGGTGCTAAAAAGTCCGGCCTGGCTCAGGCGTTTCTGGTGATCGGATTGCTGATTATTCTCGTGTGGTTCAGCGGAGTGGGTTTCATGAATATGAAAGCCGGGCAGTTTACTGAGATGTTTGCGACTCCTGGCGCCACTCTCATTTCTACCGCTGGACTGGTCATCGTGAGTTATATGGGATTGACCAAAGTGGCGAGCGTTGCGGGAGAAGTGAAAAATCCCGAGCGGAATTTGCCCCTTGGAATGCTCCTGGCCTATCTGACTGCGCTGGTTGTGTATCTGGGCGGTACGAGCATCATGATAGGCGTCGTGGGAGCCGACGTACTTGGCGCCGAGGGTGGGAGTCTTACACCGGTAGCACTGGTAGCTGACGCGATGGTTGGGCCGTGGGGCGGTGTTCTGATGACCATCGCTGCGCTCCTGGCATTCTCCTCGGTTGCGAACGCCGGCGTTTTGAGTTCATCGCGCTACCCAATGGCCATGAGCAAGGACAGAATACTTCCAGAATTTTTGAGTCGTCTCTCGAAAGGATCCTCTGCGCCGTTCAATGCGATTTTGTTGACGGCGGGTATCATTGTCCTCTTCGTCACCGTTCTCAACCCGATGAAAATAGCCAAACTGGCTTCCGCTTTTCAGTTGCTCATGTTCGCCATGAGCGCGACCGCAGTGATCGTTATGAGGGAAGCGCGACTTGCCTCGTACGACCCCGGCTTCAGAAGCCCATTATATCCCTGGCTGCACATTGTGGGCGTGATCGCTCCAATCTGGCTCATATTTCAGATGGGATCGCTTGAAGTGTTGTTCACCATAGGGTTGCTGGTGTTCGGTGCGATGTGGTATAAATACTATGCTTCTGATCGCGTGGAGCGAAGTGGCGCCATCTTTCACATATTTGAGCGCCTCGGTCGCGAAAGCACCGACGAATTGGATCGGGAGCTGCGTGAAATACTCAAAGAAAAAGGGCTCAGAGCGGAGGATCCATTCGACGACATTATCGCTCGCAGCTTCGTGATTGATCTCGACCAGGCCACCTCTTTTGAGGACGTTGTAGAACAGGCAGCTGCCTGGCTTTCGCACCGCGTACCCATGACAGCCCACAACATTTCCAAAAAATTCCTAGAAGGAACGCGCTTGGGCGCTACCCCCGTAACGCGCGGAGTAGCCCTGCCCCATTTGAGCGTGGAGGGCCTCAAGCATCCCGAAATGGTCCTCGTCCGATCGAAGGGGGGTGTCACCCTGAGTGCGCCAGATCTTGAACTGAGTCCAGATAATCCAGAGTCGATCGTTACCGCCATCTTCTTCCTCATAAGTCCAAAGGATGATCCAGGTCAGCACTTGAGAATTCTGGCACAGATTGCCCGTCGAGTGGATGGTGACTCGTTCGCGCAGGATTGGACCTCTGCTTCCGGAGAACGCGGGCTCAAAGAAGCCCTTCTGAAAGAAGAGCATTTCCTCTATCTCGTGGTCAGTGCAGAAGGTGGTACCAGCGAGCTGGTGGGCAGGTCTCTTCGTGAGATACATCTGCCACCGGGAAATCTGATTCCGGTGATTCGGCGGAAAGGAGAGAACATCATCCCGACAGGCGATACGGTTCTGGAAGAGGGAGATCGTCTTACCATTCTGGGAGATCCAGAACAGCTGAAAGAACTTCGCCAGAAATACAGCGATTAGGCCAGTCGTGTGCTCGCTAAGAGAGAATTCCCTTGACAACCCTCCCGGAAACATCGGTCAGACGATACCTTCGGCCCTGATGATGCACGGTGAATCTCTCGTGGTCGAATCCCATCAAGTGTAAAAGCGTCGCCTGGAAATCATGTACGTGCACAGGATTGCGTAGGACGTTGTATCCGAAATCGTCGGTATCCCCGTAGACAGTTCCGGCATTGATGCCCCCGCCTGCAACCCACACGGAGAAACATCGCGGGTGGTGGTCGCGGCCGTAATTCGTGGCCGTAAGCTTGCCCTGAGAGTAACTCGTCCGCCCAAATTCGCCACCCCAAATCACGAGTGTGTCGTCGAGGAGCCCACGTCTTTTCAGATCCTTGACCAATGCAGCGGAGGGCTGATCCGTGTCCTTCGTCATGATCTCGATGTCTTTCGGCAGATTTCCGTGCTGATCCCATCCTTGATGGTAGATCTGAATGAAACGGACATCCCGTTCCGCCAGACGACGGGCGAGAAGGCAGTTGGCTGCATACGTCCCGGGCGTGCGTGCATTTTCTCCGTAGAGTTCGAAGACCTCATCGGGTTCATCGCTGAGATCCATGGCATCCGGCACCGAAGCCTGCATTCGATACGCCATCTCATACTGGGCGATGCGAGAATCGATTTCGGGATCCATCGTCCGCTGATGCTCGGCAACGTGCATTTCTCGAAGCGTATCCAGCATGCGGCGGCGGCTGGGCCTCGACATGCCCTCCGGATTGTTCAGATACAGTACCGGGTCGACACCGCCTCGGAACTGTACGCCCTGGTGGAGCGATGGAAGGAAGCCATTACCCCACAATCTCGAATAAAGGGGCTGATCTCCGTTTCGGCTTCTTGACAGCAAGACGGTAAATGTTGGCAGATTTTCGTTAAGTGAACCCAGTCCGTAACTCATCCAAGATCCGAAGGAAGGACGGCCGGTTTGCTGGGAGCCCGTCTGAAAAAAGGTGATAGCTGGATCATGGTTGATCGCTTCCGTTTGCATCGTTCGAATGACGCATATGTCGTCCGCGATGCTGGCCGTGTGGGGGAGCAGATCTGAAAACCATGCCCCTCCCTTTCCGTGTTGACTGAATCCGAACTGAGATCCGGCCATAGGGAGGGATTTCTGATGGGCCGACATTCCGGTTAGTCGCTGGTTGCCTCGCACGGAGGAAGGCAGTTCTTGTCCGTTCATTCGCTGCAGGGCGGGCTTGTAGTCCAGCAGGTCGAGGTGCGAGGGTCCACCGCTCTGGAACAGATAGATCACGCGTTTGACTTTCGGCAGGAAGTGCGGACCGATCGGGTCAAGAACGGGCTGCGACGCTCCAAACGCATCCATCACACCCAGTGGATTCAGCATCGATGCCAGCGCGGCCGATCCGATACCCATGCTGGTCTTTGCGAGGAAGTGACGCCGGGTCGAGAGATATTTGATGTCGTCAAATTCGCACATGCCTTATCGAAGGATTATCGTGGCGTCGAAATTCATGATCGTGGAAGCCACGGTGGTAAGCGCAGCGACCTCTCCTGCCGGCAGTTGATCATTGCGCGCAAATTCTCCCGTCTCCAGCAGCTCCTCGGCCGCCGCGAGATTCGACGAATACGATTTACGCTCTTCATCAAGCAGGCCCGAAAGAAGGGTCAGTTCATCGACAGAGGGTTCGCGGCCGGTCAGCGCCCGAAATCCAAACGTAATTCTGGATGCATCTTTCTCACCACCCTCGATAAACATCCGCTCGGCGAGAATGCGCGCGGCTTCGACGAATTGAGGATCATTCATCAGCACGAGAGCCTGCAGTGGGGTGGATGTACTCTGGCGCCGAACGATACAGAGATTGCGCTCAGACGTGTCGAAGTTCATCATGGCAGGAGGGGGCGTCGTCCGCTTCCAGATGGTATACATACTGCGTCGATAAAGAGCATCCCCATGGTCTTGAATGTATTCGGTACCATTCCGGGTAGCTTGTTCTTTCCACAAGCCCGGAGGCTGGTAGGGCCTGACGGGCGTCCCGCCGATGTCATCAACCAACAATCCGCTCACCGCCAATGCGTTGTCTCGCATCATTTCAGCGGTAAGACGTCTACTCGGCCCCCGCGCGAGCAACACGTTTTCCGGGTCATCCTCCAATGCATCGGGCGATGCGATTGAACTCTGCCGATACGTAGCGCTCAACACAAATCGCTTCAGCATGGCCTTGGTGTCCCATCCTGAATCGCGGTATTGCAGCGCCAGGTAGTCCAGCAACTGGGGGTGGGAGGGCACCGTGCCCTGGGAGCCGAAATTATCGGATGTTGCTACGATTCCAGTTCCAAAAATCTGCTGCCACAATCGATTGACAGCCACGCGCGCCGTCGTCGGATTGGAGTCGTCGAAGAGCCACTGCGCCAATCCCAGACGATTTCGAGGAAGCTCATCCGAAAAGGGAAGAAGAGCGGATGGCGTACTTGGAGTCACCATTTGTCGGGGCTGATCATACGCCCCGCGAAATAGTAAATGGGTCTCACGCGGCTCGCGCAGATCACGCATCACCATGACCTCTGGCGCGTGTGTCAGAATATCGTTTTCTTCTCGCCGAAGCGAACGCAGGAGTGAGAATCTGGCCTTATAGAGCTCTGAGGTGGTCGTCACGAAATAGGGTCGTAGCCCATCGGATCCTACATCAAGACCGGCAAGCACATTGATTTCGGGTGTGGTCAACGCCCGATTGAATACCTTGAATTCGTCAACGGTAACGCCATCCAGCGTCTGCTGATTGTTGTCGGAAAATCCCAGGCGCAAGTCGCCGGGTCCAGCCCAGTTGGTCGAGTCATGGGTAAACGGATCGATGTTTACGGTAGTGCTCTGCTTGAGATTGTCCACTTCTACGGAGGCGGCCATGAGCTGTCCATCCAGGGAAAGTTTTATTCCCGCGGCGCGGCTGGAGCCATCATAGGCCATCACAATATGATGCCATTCCCCTGAGGTGATACTCTCTGTGGTGCGAATGGAGATCTGATTGTCGGGACCGACATGCACCATGCTGGCGGTCAGCGTGTGATCGGCATTCAGATGTGCGTGATAGCCCCGGTTTCCGTCAAAAAGGCCGCTCGTTTTAGAGATAAGGGGCCCAAACGTGTCTGGGTCATCTATTCTAAACCAAAGGCTCAGGCTGAAGGGGTCGATGCG
Source organism: uncultured Bacteroidota bacterium (assembly GCA_937893205.1). Taxonomy (GTDB): domain Bacteria; phylum Bacteroidota; class Rhodothermia; order Rhodothermales; family UBA10348; genus CALBJU01. Next base: position 2,280 of record CALBJU010000407.1, on the reverse strand, counting down.
GTCGAAATGATGCCGCTTGTCCCCCATGTCCAGATATCCGTCACCCACGAGCGTCATCGCTTTTCCGTGGACTCCCTCAACGATAGGTGGCAGATTATCCTTGTCGCCCTTGAAATATCCCGCGCTGTCGGGTTGAATGAGGTCTTGGAGGGTCAGAAGATCCTCTTTTTCCACGAACTCCTCGATGGGATAATGCGCGATCAAGCCTTGAGGCTCTACATCGGACGGCGAATTTGCCTGCCAATTCGAGAAGCCCTCTTCATACGATGGGTTTTCGGGCTCGATTCCCGGTTCCAGCTCGGCGATCATCTTGCGAATTTCCTCGAGGCGCTCATCTTCAATCTTCGTCGTGAGGATAACCGTCGGGCTGGCCTCGCCGGCGTACGGGATATTCCCTATCTCGTTGACGCTGTTGAAGAAGGCGTAGAGGCTGTAGTAGTCTTCCTGAGAAACGGGATCGTAGCGGTGATTGTGGCAGCGCGAGCATTCCACCGTGACCCCCAAAAAAGCCTTTCCAAACGTGTCGGTCCGGTTGGCGACATAGTCGTTGCGGTACTCCTCCAGAACGATGCCGCCCTCCTGACTCTGCAGGTGATTTCGGTTGAATCCTGTGGCGAGAATCTGATCACGCGTAGGATTCTCATACAGATCCCCGGCGAGTTGGTCGGTCACGAACTCGTCGTAGGGCTGATTGTCATTGTAGGCGCGGATGACCCAGTCCCGCCATGGCCACATATTTCGCCAGCCGTCGTCCTGATATCCATGACTGTCCGCATATCGGGCGATATCCAGCCACTGAACTGCCATTCGCTCGCCATACTGATCGGAAGCAAGAAGCCGGTCCACAACTGATTCGAACGCGTCAGGCGTATCGTCGGCCGCAAAATCATCCAGTTCCTGAATGCTCGGTGGTAGGCCTATCAGGTCAAACGTGACTCGCCTGAGCCAGGCTTCGCGCGCGGCGGGCGCGGACGAATCGAGGTTTTCCCGATTGAGCCTGGCCAGAACGAACTGATCGAGGGGATCGATGGACCAATCTTGCTCCCCATCTTCCGGGGTGTCCGGCACAGGGGGTTCGACAGGGGGCGTAAATGCCCAGTGGGTCTCATACTCCGCTCCCTGTTCAATCCAGCGGACGATAATCGCTTTTTCCTGCGCCGACAACGAGAGATTCGATTTGGGAGGCGGCATATGATACGCAGGATCCAGCGAGGTAATCCGGTGATACATCTCGCTGCCCGCGAGGTCGCCTCCTCGAACGGCCCGGCTCCGCGTACTCTCCAGAAGATCCGATCGCAGTCCATCTTGCGTATCAAAACGCAGGTCGGTCACACGGGACTCATCATTGGGACCATGACACGAAAAGCATCGATCCGATAGAATGGGCCGCACGTGGAGGCTGAAGCTGACGACCTCCGGAATGCTCGATTCCAACTCCACGATTTCCGCAGGTTTGTCCACCGCGCATCCAGCGAGGAGACCAATCAGGGCGATATGAATACAACGCCGAACCATCTAAAATCGCGATCCCCGAATCCATGTGTCTGAGCGCGCCCACGACTGATCGAAATCCGCCTGCACGTCGGCGTCGGTTTTGTCTTGGCCCTGGAGTGCTTCCAACAGTCCGTACAGCGACCAGCCGTTGTGAGGATGATCTTCCAGTGCGGCGCGGTACACTTCTTCGGCGCCGGCGAAGTCCCCGTTTTCCAGAAGCGCTGCGCCCAGCCAGTCACGGGCCGCAAAAGGGAGGGGCTCGGGTTCGTCGTAGATGAGCTGATCTTCGAGGGCGACGGCTGCTTCAAAGGCTACGATTGCGCCCGCGAGGTCTCCCTCTTCCCGAAGAACCTCTCCCAGAAGAATATTGCCTACATCTCCAAGCAGATGTTCAGCTGAGTGGCGCCGGAAGGCCGCGCTGGACGTGGTTGACGTCTGGATAATGGTCTCAGCGAGATCTTTTGCTTCGTCCGAATTGCCATCTCTGAGCGCGGCGTATCCCTTCGCGAAGTCCCACATTCCCTCTCGCACATCGTTGCCGGAACGGTCTGAGAGCATGGCGATGTCATCAAATCGGCCAAATCGAACGAGCGTGAGCGCGGTGTAGATGTTATTGCCCGTCAACTTCTCATAATCGCGCGCGGCCTGAATGGCTACGGCGCCCTGGCCGTCCATGGATGCGGCGAAGAGCAGCATATGCAAGTTGTGCGAGGGATAAATGGCGAATCCCTCGTTGATTTCGGCTTCTTGGTCCTACAAGCGATGAGGTCTGTGTGATGTGTCAAA
>CALBJU010000406.1 GCA_937893205.1 uncultured Bacteroidota bacterium | reverse complement strand
AACAGCCGATCATGAGCATCAGCCGTGTCTCGGATCTTGTCGATATTCTGGATGGCTGTATTGATGGCGGTGTCGAATCCGATAGTTTCATCGGTACCGAAAAGATCGTTGTCGATCGTGCCAGGACACCCAATTACTGGAATTCCGTGCTCTTCGTAAAAGACAGCAGCTCCTTCGAACGTGCCGTCGCCTCCGATGGCGATCAAACCGTCGACCTTCATAATCCTGAGGTGTGCTGCAGCTTTCGCACGACCCTCTTTGGTGTGGAATTCCTTTGAGCGCGCGCATTTAAGGATGGTACCACCCTTCTGAATAATATTCGATACGGCCAGAGAATCGAGTTCTATGAACTCGCCTTCGATCATTCCTTGATAGCCTCTCAAAATGCCCACCACCTCCTTGCCGCAACTCACAGCTTTCCGCACGACCGCCCGAAGGCACGCATTCATTCCCGGGGCATCTCCTCCTGATGTAAAGACGCCTATTTTCTGGATAGTGTTCATGATGAGCCGGGGGTGCGGTGGTCGAGAACCTGTATAAGCTCTCGACACCAGCGTGGTTCTGCGCAGGAATTGAAGTTAGATCGAAACCCTTCCGCGAAGCTTCATTTCAGCACGGAAGCAATATAACTACTAGTGGTTGGGGCGAATTGTATCTTGGCACTCCATGCCTGAAAAACGACATAAAATCAGTGCACCCTATCTGGTTGAACTGGATGGCGGCCCGCCAATATCAGTGGATCCGTCCAAGCTTTCCGACGAAGGCGTTCAGCTCGAACACATCAACGAACTGGAGTATTTACTACACTATCGTGGAAAGACGGTTACGGTGGTCATCGAAGAACAAGATAGCAGGAATCTCAAGCTGACCGCGGGCAACACTGTATTTCGAGCTCTTATTTCCAATCAGCGGGATCAGCTGCTTGCCGACTGGGGAATGAAAAATGGAACCGCGGCCGATGAGCGCGAGATTTTCTCACCCATGCCGGGACTCGTACTCAAGGTACTTGTTGAAGAGGGCCAATCGATTGTAGCTGGAGACCCCCTTCTGGTCCTTGAAGCCATGAAAATGGAAAATGAAATTAAAGCCAGCGTCAACGCAGTCGTAAAAAGCGTTTTGGTCACGGAAGGAGATGCTGTTCAGAAAAATCAATTGTTAATAGAATTTCAACTCGAGTCAGCGTGACAGTTTTTCTCACCGGTGCGACCGGATTTCTGGGTTCTGTCGTGGCAAGAACGCTGCTCTCCGAAGGATTTCGGGTGCGAGCTATACATCGTACGAGATCGTCGTTCGATCTGCTTGAAGACATTAAGGGAGAAATTGAATGGATCGAAGGTGATGTTCTAGACCCGGAATCACTTGAACAAGGCATGATGGGAGTGGATGGGGTATTCCACTGCGCTGCTTTTTTGGGTTTCGAAGGCAAGCGTTCCGAAAAGCAATTGATGGACGTAAATGTGACTGGAACTGCAAATGTGGTGGATGCGGCGCTCACCAAGGGTGTATCTCGCCTCCTGCACATCTCAAGTGTTGCTGCTCTGGGAAGATCAGAAGATGAACATAAATGTCAGGATGAGTCTGCGGTGTGGCAGGTCTCGAAGCTCAATACGGGCTATGCACTTTCTAAATACCGGGCTGAAATGGAAATCCATCGAGGGATTGCCGGGGGACTGGAGGCAGTGATGGTGAATCCGTCATTGATAATGGGCGCGGGTCGGAAGGGGGAAAACACGATGCAAATTGCAGATAAACTGATCGCAGGCCGCCTTCCAGTTCTTCCGAGTGGCGGCACAAATGTCGTGGATGTCAAGGACGTTGCTGAGGGCGCACTGAAAGCGTATCGCCGTGGGAGCGTCGGGCACCGCTACCTGCTGACAGGTCACAATATGCTCTGGAAAGAGATTATCGGCACAATAGCTAGCACCCTCGGAGCAAAAGCACCCACCCGGGAAGTATCCGCGGGTATGATGCTTGTGGTCGCAGCTCTATTTGAGTTTGGAGCCAGAATCAGCGGGACCAATCCTCTTTTGACCCGCGAAACGGCGCGCCTCTCGGCCTCCATATCGTGCTATGACAACACGAAAGCCCGAGAGGAGCTCGAATGCTCCTTCAGATCCTTCGAGTCGACCGCCGCCGCGATCGCAAGTGTATACGGCCTCGGATGAGGGAATTAATCTCATATTTGTATATCTCTTGTGCCCTTATCGGGTGCGGCCCGCGGCCCGCGGAAGAAGCGCCACAAGTCGTTGCAACGCTCCCCATTATCAAACTCATCGTCGAACCCATTCTGGGTGATCTTTCGGTCGTAACGCTACTCCCAGATGGCGCTTCGCCCCATGTTTATCAACCCAAGCCCTCTGACATCCGACTGTTGGGCGATTCTCAACTCATAATTTCTGCACACGAGCACATCGATGGATGGTCGGCTACTCTTTCGGATACCCCCCACTTCGCGCTGTTCGAGTCTGTCGCTGAAGCCGAATCGAGGGGTGAAGGATCGGAGGTGCTCGATCCACATTATTGGAGCGACCCCAACTCGGTACTGAAAGCCCTGCCCAACCTCGTGAACAAATTGTGTTCAGTTTTCGAAAGCAAGTGCCCAGCCCTTCGTCGTCGTGCCACGGCATTTTCAGTTCGAATAGATTCGATGTCCAGCCACCTCGAAGAAGTGTTTCAATCGGCCCTCGAAGTGGGCTCTTCGGGCCCCGATGGAACGGTTAATACGGCGTGTTACATCACAGCCCAGCCGTTCATCGACCGATATATCGATCGATTCGGACTGGCGAGAATTGGGCCAATCAGTCAGGAATCGGAACAAGAACCCACTCCTGCGAGCCTTGCAGCGCTGCTGGAGAAAGCTGAGCAGAGGCGGTGCCGATCTCTTATCGTTCAATCCGCGCTTGATAATCGAGCCATTCTGAATCTGGCTGCGGATCTGGATTGGGATGTCATCGAAGTCGATCCTCTTGGCGTGACGGCGACCTCCTATGAAGACTATCTTGGCTCGCTCGCCATCTCCCTTAAGCCCTCTGGTCAATGATCGATGTCAACAATCTCAGCGTAACTCTGGCCAATCGCGCCATTCTGAGAAAAATATCCTTTTCCTTGAGTGACGGTGAGTTCCTGGCAGTTCTGGGGCCGAATGGAGGAGGTAAATCCACACTGATTCGAGCTATTCTCGGCCTTCAGGAATACGAGGGTGCCATCAAATACACGGGAGGTGACAAAACGATAGGATATGTGCCGCAGATCAAGACTCTCGATCGGTCTTTCCCCGCGCGGGCAGAGGAGTTGGTTGCGACTGCACTCAAGAAACGTTGGCCATGGTCAATTGACGAGCATTGTAAGGGAGTGGTATCGGATGCCCTTCGGCAGGTCGGCGCGGATCACCTGATACGCCAGCAGATTCGCAATCTATCTGGAGGCGAACTACAGCGAGTTTATCTCGCAAGAGCCATTATCTCGCAACCGTCGCTACTGGTACTCGACGAGCCCGCATCCGGTGTCGATGTGGTAGGTGCATCGGATATGCTCGAGTTCGTTGAGGAGTACAGGAAAAAAAACAATGCGGCTGTGATCATGGTCACTCACGATTGGGAGGTCGCGTTCCACCACGCGTCGCATGTGCTGATATTGAAAACAGACCAAATCAGTTTTGGCTCGGCCAGCGAGGCAATGAGCGAGACGGCAATCCGAACAGCATTCGGACACGTTGGTCACTCCCACGACATATTCGGTGGGGGCCATGTCCATGCCTGAGTTTCTGACTCATCCATTC
>CALBJU010000405.1 GCA_937893205.1 uncultured Bacteroidota bacterium | reverse complement strand
CGTTGCTGCCGACGGTAGAGGAGATTCTTGCTCTTCGTCAGAGCGCTGGAAATACCTATGCGGGCTCACTGCGCATCATCGGACGCATTCGGTTCGTCCACGCGGGGATCGAGGGTCGATCGACCTACACTTCGGATGGCGACCAACACTATCGTTCCGATATCGACCTGGGTCGATTTGGTTGGATTCACGAGGGCGGAAGCGAGGATCACGGTTGGATTGAATCAAACATCACACCGTTTCAGAAGCTGGAAGGAAAATACCTCACACAGGCGGCGCTGGTTCAAGCCTTGCTGCGGCCGGTGGAATGGTTGCAGATCTTCGACACGGTGAGCGTAACCGGAACCGAGAGCATGGATAATCGGAAGGTGTACGCTCTCCAATTGCGTGCCGGAGAGCTTGCCCCCATCGCTGCCTTTGTTGACTCGGAAACAGGTGATTTGCTGCGCTACGAAATGTCATGGCTTGACCCCACGTTGGGAATTGCCATTCGAACGGTATCTCGATATGAGGACTATCGAAACGTTGACGGAGTACGTGTCGCGTTCCGCATAGTGTCGAGAAACGAGTTTGCCGGTGAGACTATTTTCGAAGTAGAGACATTCGAGACCGATGTTGAAATCGACAGACGGATGTTCTCTGCGCCAGAATAACGGATTCGGGTTCAAGCGACTTTTCAATCTTGGGAGTGTGCGATCCAAAGATTACCTGTCAGACGCACGAATTATTAAAACTTAATGGTGACGAATTTGAGCAATGAAGCCAATGGTCAGAATAGAATAAAGACGGAGTGTATCGGTGTGGGTGTAGCCCTGGGTACAAGTATGGGAGTTGTTTTTGGCGCGGCGTTCGGTGATGTCGGCATGGGCATAGCTCTTGGCACATCATTTGGAGTGATTGTCGGAGTGGTTCTATCAGCCCTCAAGGGGAAGCTTGAAGAAGAATAACGGCTGGTGGAACTGAGGCGAGCGTTCGCTCCCCTTCCAGAAAGTAATTGATTCCGACCGCCCCAGCCACTCGTGCGAGCCCGCAGCATGCGTTTGTTATGCGATGAAAGAAATGATGTTTAATTTCTAAAAAGTGGGTTAATCACCGCGAGAGTTTTCCGCTCGTTGCGGCCATCATTTAGTTTTCGTCTTCAGAGGTAATTGAGAGAGCTAATTCCAGCTCTAGCAATTCGCTTCTTTAATGAAAACCGGACATAGCGATTAAACATTCGTATGTGCTGCGATCCAGCAATACTGTCGTTGAGTTTCTATCTAGACTTATCCTTTCACCGCCATTGCGGCAAGACGCACTAGCTTTGCTTTGATTCGAATAGGGCGTTTTGCGAGCACTCGGCCGCTGCCTGGAGACCTTCCCTTATCGGCTTGTATGCATCCATTTCATGCGTCTTGTAAGACGCGGCCCAGGATTCCAGGCTCGGGAACGAATCGACGTACGTGAACTTGCCAAGAGTAACATCCCCTACACGGGAAGTAAGGACGTAGCTTCGAATATCACCGCCTTCAACGTTCGCGTTCATAAATTCGACCCACCGAGAATTTGCCGCATGGACATCCTCAATTGTTTTCCCTTCCTTCAATTGGCATTCTGCCGTTTCGACGATTCTATCGTTGAGCATAGTCGTTGCGCTCAGGACGACAATGCATAGGCTTGCTAACGTGTATTTCAAGACATTTTTCATAGCTGATCTCGATTGATGTGGATTCGGACTTTTTGAGACCGAGTTTGGGGCAATTGGTGGTACCCCGCGGATTTAAGCTCGCATCGTAAACGATATAGGGATTTCGGCTACGAATTGAAAATGAATGACTCGGAATAACAGAATCGCATAACGGCTGGCGGATTTGCAGCGAGCATTCGCACGCCTCCCAGAAAGTAATCGTTTCGGACCGACTCAGCAAGTCGTGCGAGTCCGCAACTCGTTCCAGGCCTGTAATTTGCATGTGAATGCACGACCGTCTAACATGATGCGTATTTGCGCCTCAACGGATAAACGTCTTTTGAGGATGTGCTTCGATCATCAAACAGTGGTAATAAGCGATGCGACAACTACGTGTGGCTATGGCAAGTCTCTTTATTCTGGCGGCAGCCTCAGGAACCGGATCCCTCGCCCTCGCCCAGGTCCCCTCGGAATTAAGGGGTGCGTGGATCGTCAGCAGCTGGACACCGCCAGACGGGGAGAGCGTCTCTGACCCCCAGCGCGGCCTGTTCATATTTACTCATGGGGGCAACTACAGCATTATGTTTGTGAATGGCGGCGAGGAGCGGGCTCAATATGAGGGAGAGGAGGGCCCCACCGATGCCGAAAAAGTGGCCGCATACGACTCGTTCACTGCGAACTCGGGCCGGTATCGTGTGAGCGGGAGTACCATCACTTACGAAGCGTACATGGCAAAGAATCCGAATTATATGGCTGACTTCGGGATGGAGGCCGCAAATGGGGTCGAACTCGAGTTTAGTATCGCTGAGGGTACTCTCACCCTTACCTGGCCAAATGGATTCGGCGCGACGCTCCGTCGGCCCCGGGGGACGAACTAGGCGGGGCCTCACCAACCGGAGCCCTTTCCGACATACCTGCACGAATTTCCAGTTAGTTGCATAATGCTGCCGCATTAGAGCGAGAACGTATAAAATCGTTCTGAACTCACAGCGAAATCTTATTCGTATGGAAGTTCCAACCCGTCATCCTCTCACGCGGCGAGCATTCGCCCCCCATCAGAAAGTAATCGTTTCTAAGCGCCTCAGCCAGTCGTGCGAGTCCGCAAAATGAGTTTATTGTGGCGGGCTTCTATCGTCTCTCATCCAGTCCGGTGAGATGCCATCCTGCGGTAACGTCCCCTTATCGAAGTATCAGAATTTTCTTGGCGTCGACCTCAGAACCCGAGGAAATACGAAGCACGTACACGCCTGTAGCCAAGCTCCTCACGTTGACGGCGGCGGGCCTGTTGGGCCTAAGAGACTCGTGCAGCACCTCCCTTCCAAGAACATCGAAAAGTCGAAGGTCTACATCCCCGACACTTCTTGAACCAATTCTCAGATTGAGTTGACCCACTACTGGATTTGGGTAGACGGACTCAAAACCAAATATTTTTGGTAGATCTTCGGGCTCGATATCCGTACCTAGACTAAAAAGCCGGTTTGCTAGTGAGGAGTCCAGTAAAAAAGGATTAATGTTGCCTTGATGGAGCCGAATCTTCCCACTTCTCTGTATTTCTTCACCGGACGGGCTATCAGTTTCGTTCCATTCGCCCAGTGTCTGTGACTGCACGTCGAAGAAGGACTGATCCGCGGCGCTAGCGTAAATGGTTTTGAAGTAGAGCACGGCTCTTGCGACATCTCCCTTTACTGATTCACGAGGCTCGAATCTTCCAGAGGCAAACTCACTGTATTCGTCAATGTCTGAGGCGGGGATAGATGAGAGTATCTCAGTATCCCTGAACCAAGATGCCGTCTGATCGTCCGGTATCTCGTCGTAAGGATGATTACTCCTTGTAGAGTTGACGTTGTCTTTGGCAGGAAAAAGGGAGTGCATATCACTTTTTTGAGGCTCGACACCCGCGCCCATTGACTGAGGCCAGGTGTGCTCTGCGTTGATACCTCCGGCGAACATCTGACTACTTGGATCCCCACCAGTATATCTGACCCGGAAGCCGGTGTATATGCCCTCTACAAACCCTGCGAGATCAGTCTCGACAATCGCATACAACGTGTCTCGTGCTACATTGTAGCCTAGCGTTTGGGCCGGACTGTAAGCGCTCTGCAAGTTCGCCAGAAGAGTTGAGCCCGACTGCCCCTGAAACAGTGTACCGGAGCCGCCAACATAGATGTCAGTTCCGACAGACAAGCCCTCGTCGTCTGTCATGGTCACAGAAAAGTGCTGAATACCCGGCTCTATCGGCGGAGTCCATTGAAAGAGTTGGAACGACGACCCACCCTTGCCCGAGGTGAGTGAAATTTGGGCTCCGAGGTTGCCCGGTACGATATCGTAAGTAAGATCACCCCCCTCTGGATCCGCAACACTGAAGATAATTTCAGCGAGTGTCCCGCCAGGGACGATAATTCCATTCGGTCTCTCGACAATAAATGGCCTATGGGCTTCAACTACCGAAACAACAGTTATAGTTACAGAAATGGATGCTGTCGTCATGCCATCAGAGGCAGTGATCGTGAAGGTATTTGCACCAGTGTCAGACTCTTGTGTCGTCCATTCAAAAGCTCCTGTGGAGGGGTCTATTGTGGCCCCGGCTGGGAGGCCTAGTGCGCCATACGTGATGGGAGCAGAGTCGGCATCTGTCGCCGAATACTGGATCGAAACTTGATCGCCTGCCGTGGCTTGTAGAGTAAGAGTGGGCGATACGAACTCAGGAGCGCTGTTGCTTCCAGAATCAGTGACGGTAAACGAAGAAATGAAGATCAATCGGTCGCCGTTATCACATATCCAGTTCGACTTGTCGCCAATGAGGGAGAGTAGCTCAGACCGAGTGCCAGACGTGGATCCACTGTATGCGATGTTATCACACTCATCTATCGCGACTGCGGTGGAGCCGTTCACCAAGCCGGTCGGCAGAGCTGAGGTGTTGGATGACGTGGCGTCAACTTGCCACACACCCGCCCCTTCGAAATTAACGGCATAGATCATGGTGGGAGACGTGACGGCACCCTGGAAGGCGATGAGTTGATCTCCAGAAGTGGAAAAACGTGGAGAACCGTCGGTGTCTGTGACTTGAACTACCGTGCCCCTACTGATGCCGCTGGAGGCCGTGTAGAAGTACTCATCTTCGTTGGTCCGAAACGATCCGCTCGCCTGCCATCCGTGGTCTACAAAACCGATTTGCGTACCAGAGGGGAGGTCGACAAGGGCGACGAAGCCGAAAAGATCTGGGTTGTCGGAGTTGACGCCAATTATTGCAATATCACCCGGACTCAGCGTTTGGGCCGATGAAGAGGGAACGGCGAGAAAAAGAACCCATACAGCTAAGACTATGCACTTCATGATACTCCATAATAGTGTCCAATAGATTTAATGAAGATGTCGCGTGCACAAGGGATATGGAATCCGTTGAAGGCGCTTTCTGAGAGGCTCAAGATCGCGCCTAGATCAGTTTAGTTTTGATCGTGGGAATAATTGTCCCATAACCAAAGCTGGGTGAACTCCGCTACGTCAGATTTTTCCAAGACGAAACCAGAATCCATTGTCCAGATTTGACGAATACCATCATCCGTCCCCTCGTTGAATACAATTTCTGGTTGACCGATCAACGAAAATTCAGGCTCGTATGAAACACCGTACCTCACGATGGACGATTCGGTGACTCCATAGACGTGTTTTCCGTCCACGCTGAAATTCTGCAAGAACGGTTCGATAAGGAATGACTTGCCAGTTGATACTTGAAATACTTTTATATCTGCTCCCTCACGATACATAACAACATCGTCCCGAGTGGGAGACCATCTGATTATGGGATGAGTGGTTGGTTGGAGATTCCCTCCGGGGCCAGTCACATCGGCTATCGAGTACGACTGACCGGATTCAGTATCCAGTATGCTTAGTGATTGGACACTTCGAGAAATTTGAGATCTGGTCGAAATAAGAACGTATCTCCCGGTCAGAGATTCGACGAAGATTGTAGGAGCTGATTCACCGGATTGAGTCTCCTCAGTCTGCTCCATTTCGTCTATCGATCTGCGAATAAGTACCGAATCCGACGGTTGGTAATGAAAGTAGTAGAC
>CALBJU010000404.1 GCA_937893205.1 uncultured Bacteroidota bacterium | reverse complement strand
CACAGATGAGAGAGAGCCCTCCATTGTCGCGTGCTGCATCGGTATCGTTTTGATTAGGCTGGGCGTGTTCGGAGCAATCTTGGTGCACCGAAATTCAGCATGAAAGATATCCCTTTTTTGCTCTCTCCACTTGCGTGCATACTTCGTTTCCAGTGTTGCGGGCGGTGGAGAGCCCGGTATCACGTCAAAACAGGCCGAGGCACCCGCCTCTTCGACAGAGAACGCATAATACTCCGCATGATCCGTTGTCAGAAACAGGGAGCCACCTTCGCGCAACCTGGATGACACGGTATGGAAAAACGGAACCTGTAGAAGGCGGTTCTTGCGGTGTTTTTTGCGCGGCCAGGGATCGGGGAAATTGACATATATGCGATCCAGAGCACCTTCTGGGATGATGTCACGGACCAGAAATTGGGCACTCCCCTTGTAGAGTCGAACGTGCTCGATCTTACACCGCTTCATTCGACGATAGGCCCGCCATACCGAGCCGAGCGACACTTCAGCGCCCAGCAGATTCCACTCGGGGTGCTCCGCGGCGAGATGCTCCAGATACCGACCATCTCCGAATCCCACCTCCAACACCAGCGGGGCCGAGCGTGAAAATAGACTGTCGGGGTCGGTTGGCGTGTCCAGATGACCTACACGAATGAGTATCGACATGCCTCGGCCTTGGAATTCATGCTACTTCAGGTTTCGGAGTTTCGTCTCGCTCCAGACTCCTATTAAGATCTATTTAGAACTGCGAGGCCGTGCACGCAATCTATTCTTCCTCGTCTTCCGGGGATCGAAGACCCAACTCACGGTCCACAAGGAACAGTCCCTGACCAGACTGACCCGCGAGGCGCAGGCTGTCGATTATGGTTTCGACGTTGTCTTCTTCCTCAACCTGCTCATCAATGTACCAGTGAAGAAGGGTCTGCATCGCGTAGTCTTTTTCCTCGACGGCGACCTCATAGAGCCCGTGGATGAGCCTTGTTACCATACGTTCCTGCTCCAGAACCTGTTTAAAAGCATCCTGTGCGGTATCGAAGGATACTTTGGGCTGCTTGATCTGTTGCAGCTCGGGTGTTTTCCCCCTTCGGATGACGTGATCGAAAAACTTGAGAGCGTGGTCGGTCTCCTCCTCCCACTGGAGGCGCATCCAGCTGGCTGCGCCACTCATTTTCATCTCCTCGAATCTCGCCGACATGGCCAGATACGTGTATGCCGACTGAAATTCGGCCTGAATCTGCGCATTGACTGCGTCTAACATCCGTTGATTCATTGTGATGCGCGTCTTTTGGGGTGTTTTTGTCGTGTTCAGGTGCAACGAGCAAGTGAGGCAACGGTTTTAGCACGGCCGGAGATTCACTCGGATTGAACAAAATAGCAGTTGATGCGGTAGTACGCGCCCCGGCCATGCAACCAATCTCAGAAATCTCCGCGCCCGAACACAGTTACTAATTCAGTTTTTGCGGACGAATTCTATTAAATGATGGCAAGCACTTCTCGCATTTTGTGGGCCGATGATGAAATTGATCTTCTCAAGCCCCACATCCTTTTTCTCGAATCTCGGGGTTATGAAGTCACGAGCGTGACCAATGGAACGGACGCGATCGAACACGTCCGATCTGGAAAGTGCGATCTGGTACTCCTCGACGAACAGATGCCGGGAATGGGCGGTCTCGAAGCCTTGACGCTGATAAAGGAAATCTCGTCAGACCTGCCGGTCGTGATGATTACCAAGAGTGAAGAAGAGCGCATCATGGAAGAGGCGCTCGGTGGAAAGATCAGTGACTATCTGACAAAGCCCGTTAATCCCAGTCAGGTCCTCCTGACCTGCAAGCGAATTCTGGATGGGCGCCGGATCAAGACGGAGCGAGCGTCACAGGACTACCTGCACTCATTTGGAGAGATAACGGCTTCCCTCATGAATCCGCTGGGGCATGCAGACTGGGTGTCTCTCTACCAGCGATTGATCAACTATGACGTTGATCTGGGCGCAGACGAAGGTGTGCGACAGGTTCTGGATGACCAGTACAATGAAGCCAACCGAGCGTTTTCCCGATATGTGGAAGAATCGTACAAGGGTTGGATTGCAGGCGTTGATTCTCCCCCCAATGAAGACCGACCGGTTCTGTCTCACGAGGTAATTGCCCGGTGGGTCGTTCCGGAGCTCGGCAAGGGCAAGCCCGTGATCTTTTTCGTGATCGATTGCATGCGATACGATCAGTGGCTGGAATTTGAGAAATTATTGGCGCCGCTGTACTCGATGGAAAAGGATTATCACTATTCCATCCTGCCCACGGCGACACCTTACTCGAGGAATTCGATTTTTGCCGGAATGCTGCCGAACGATCTGGCTGGCCAGTACCCGCGCCTCTGGGCTGCGGGAGAGGACGACGAACACAGCCGCAACCGAAACGAAGAGCAGTTTCTGAACGATCAATTGAAAAGGCGGCATCTCAACACGCGGGTCCGGTACGACAAACTGGTGGGCACCCGCGATGGCCGTGAATTCCAGTCATCTGTTCACGATTTACTGCAGAGTGATCTGAGCGCAGTGGTTGTCAACTTCGTAGATATTCTTGCTCATAGCCGATCTGACTCTCCTGTCCTGAAAGAACTGGCTCCAGATGAACGGGCCTATCGAGCGCTGACGCGGACCTGGTTTGAACATTCCTGGCTGTTCTCGGCCTTTCAACAGCTTGCAGAAACCGACTGTACGATCGTCATCACGACGGACCACGGAGCAATCCGCAGTCTGCATCCGACCAAAGTCGTGGGAGATCGGGAAACTTCAACGGCACTTCGATACAAGTATGGTCGCAATTTGAAGTGTGACAAGCGACACGCGATTCTGGTTGAGAACCCGACGGACTATGGACTACCCACCGACAATCGGAGCACAAACTTCATTATCGCCAAGGAAGACTATTATTTCGTATACCCGACGAACTACCATCACTATGTAAACAAGTATCGGGATACCATGCAGCACGGTGGTATATCCATGGAAGAGATGATTTTACCAGTGATCACGATGCGCCCTAAATAGTTAATGGAATCGTTCAGTAAGATTAGCACTTCCGAAGAGGAGACCCGGCGCCTTGGGTCTGAGTTCGGAGCCGCCCTGGGTGAGGGATCCATTGTCGCTTTGGTAGGTGATTTAGGGGCCGGGAAAACGCAGTTCGTCAAGGGGATCGCGACGGCACATGGGATTGATCCAACGTCAGTGTCAAGCCCTACCTTTACTATTGCTCACGAATACTCAGCTGCAATCCCCATCTACCATCTTGATCTTTACCGGCTCAAGGGTCCCGAAGAAGTGGTACGAAGCGGTGTTGAAGATTATTTCGACCGCGGCGGAATATGCTTGATCGAATGGCCCGAGAAGGCAGAACATCTGTTGCCCGCCTCCACCATTCTGATCCGTATTCAACACCTGGGGGAAGACAAGAGACGAATCGAGTGCTTTTCCTCCCTCGAAAGATGAACCCGGCACTTCGATATCTGGAGGGCTTACCGCGATACGTAACTGCGGGACAGATAGCCATCAAGCCTGGTTTTGACCGGATTCGCCGGTTGCTGGATGGAATGGATCGTCCTGAGGAATCCTTCCGATCGGTCCTCGTTGCAGGCACAAATGGAAAGGGTTCAGTCTCTTCGATTCTGGCCGCCTGTCTCAGCGCTTCCGGGGAACGAACCGGGCTTCATACATCTCCCCATCTGATACACGTCAGTGAACGCATGCGGGTTGACGGTCGTGCTGCGACCCAGGAATGGATAGGTGATGCGATTACCAAGCACACTGGCTTGTTCGAGGCGGTTCAACCCAGCTATTACGAAGCTGTGCTCGCACTTTCGCTTCTGCACTTTGCAGAGAAGGGTGTTGATCGTGCGATCGTCGAGGTAGGACTGGGCGGCCGATTGGATGCAAGTAACATCCTGGACGCAGAGGCTTCGGTAATAACCTCCATCTCACTGGACCACATGGAGATTTTGGGTTCATCGATTGAAGAAATAGCCAGGGAGAAAGCGGGGATCTTCAAGGAGGGGCGACCGGCCCTGGTGGGCAAGCTCTCATCTTCAGCGAGTGCGGTGGTAGAGCAGATTGCAATCGAACAGAACGCACTATTCGAACGGGCCGCCGACTTCCTGTCAGTCACTCGAGAGACCCGAGCAACGGTCCGAGTCACGGCTGGCTCCGGCGAATTGAATTCAGTGGTGATGGACCTGAAAGGCACTCACCAGCTCGAAAATGCCGAAACAGCCTTGCGCACTTTCGAACGAATTGGCGCGCCGTGGTCGGATGCAGCAATTCGATCAGGACTGGGCTCCACGGCGCGCCTGAGCGGAATACGGGGGCGATCCGAGACTATCCAGACGAACCCACTTGTCATGATTGATGTGGCACACAATCCGGATTCCCTAGATGCCGCCCTCGATACATTTGATAGCGCCCGTGATCAGTCCCGACCCGGTAGCTGCCTGATAATCGGTCTGGTCTCTGACAAGGACGCGGCTGCCATCGGTGCCCTCATCGCTCGGCGTGACATTCGTGTGATAGCCGTTCCGACTGGAGGTGAAAGAGGATTGCCCGCCGAACACCTCGCAAGAACGCTGAGAACTTCCGGTATCGAGACCGTAGAAATCGCTTCATCGGTGCGAAATGCACTCGATTCGACTCGTCCAACCGATAACGAATGTCTTATTGCAGGCTCTTATTTGGTGGTTGCCGAGGCGATCCAGGCAGTTGAAGGCTGAGCGCTGGATGATTCATGCATTTTTCTGCCTGAAAACGAACCTTTCTTGATTTTGCCCTGTAATAGCCTATCTTGAGAGTCATAAGTGCCCAACGCGCACGATTTTCCGTGCCTTGGCTCTTCGCCGACCCACTCCTTTCCGGGATCCGGCTCCTTTGAATTTTGCGGCCAGCCCGCATATTTCAGACTCTTTCCAACAATTCCTTTTATTCGAATAGAATTCGATTGATCGTCGGGCGAGGCCTATCCGGATTTCACTCCGGAACGACGCCTCCTCAACACCCGATAAGACGCTCTACCAAATGAGCGACGATCAGCATTCCCATTAACTGATACATGAAGATTGCAGACCTTCAGGACAAAAAGCTTCCTGAACTAAAAGACCTTGCAAAGCAGATGAGCCTTTCCGGTTTTTCCGCAATGCGAAAACAAGACCTGATTTATCTCATCCTTGAAGCCAAAGCTGATGCTGCCGCCGGAAACAACCGGGGGCGTTCACAGAGCGAGCCGCGAGGAGAAAGAAATCGTGACCGATCCAGATCCGACCGCGCAGAAGACGGCGGATCAGATTCAGACGGTGACAGTGGTCGCGACTCGCGCCCACAACGCCGTTCATCGGATCGACAAAAAGAGGATCGTGATTCCGGTCGGGGTCGTGATGACAACGAATCTCGCCAGGGCGGCGGGGACGCGGCTGATGGCAGGGATGAAGCCCGAGAAGGTGATTCTCAGCGACGGGATCGCGGACGTGGACGCGGTGATCGTGGACGAAATGATCGCGGAAGAGGTCGGGATGACCGAAGACGCGATGACCGAGGACGCGATGACCGAGGACGCGACGACCGGGGACGCGACGACCGGGGCCGTGATGACCGGAGTCGCGACGACCGTGGCCGCGATGACCGGAGCCGCGACGACCGTGGCCGTGATGACCGGAGCCGTGATGACCGGAGCCGCGATGACCGGAGCCGCGATGACCGGAGCCGCGA
>CALBJU010000403.1 GCA_937893205.1 uncultured Bacteroidota bacterium | reverse complement strand
AATCGCCGCCTCGAAAATCGTCCCGAGTGGATGGTGATGCGCGTCGTTCCGGTCATTCCGCCCGAGCTTCGTCCTCTCGTCCCGCTAGAAGGGGGACGCTTCGCAACGTCAGATCTGAACGATCTCTATCGTCGTGTTATCATCAGAAATAACCGTCTGAAGCGGCTCATCGACATCAAGGCTCCTGAAGTCATCCTGCGTAATGAAAAACGGATGCTGCAGGAAGCGGTGGATTCACTCTTTGATAACAGCCGTAAGGCCAATGCGGTTCGTTCGGATTCAAATCGCGCTCTGAAGTCTCTTTCCGATATGTTGAAAGGGAAACAGGGTCGTTTTCGTCAGAACCTGCTCGGAAAACGAGTCGACTATTCGGGTCGTTCGGTTATCGTGGTCGGGCCAGAACTCAAGTTACATCAGTGCGGTCTGCCCAAAGAGATGGCCGTCGAGCTATTCAAGCCGTTTGTCATTCGCAAACTGATTGAACGCGGAATCGTAAAGACCGTCAAGAGTGCCAAAAAGGTAGTCGATCGACGCACGAGTGACGTTTGGGACATCCTGGAGAAGGTTATTGAGGGACGTCCGGTGATGCTGAACCGTGCTCCGACACTCCATAGATTGGGAATTCAGGCATTTCAGCCTGTCCTCATCGAAGGGAAAGCTATTCGTCTTCACCCGCTCGTATGTACGGCATTCAATGCCGACTTCGATGGAGACCAGATGGCCGTACACGTGCCGCTTTCACATGATGCCGCTCTCGAAGCTCAGGTATTGATGCTCGCGAGTCACAACATCTTGAGTCCAGCGCATGGTGGACCGGTCACCGTTCCGACGCAGGACATGGTGCTTGGTCTCTACTACATGACCAAATCCCGCGCTGACATGAAGGGAGCGGGTATGCGTTTCGGGTCGATGACAGAAGCCCGGCAGGCCTTTGATCAGGAGGTCGTCGAGCTGCATGCCAGGGTGACGGTACGCCTGGATGACGGCACGAAAGTAGAAACCACCATGGGTCGCATCATCTTCAACGAGGTGGTTCCGGAAGGCGTGGGATTCATTAATGAGGTTTTAACCAAGAAAAATCTCCGCGGAATCATCGCGCGAGTTCTCAAAGCGACAGGATTCCCCAAAACGGCGACATTCCTGGATGCCATCAAGTCTCTCGGTTTTGAGAATGCCACTACGGCTGGTTTGACTTTCGCGATCTCGGATATCGTGGTTCCGGATGCGAAAGAAAAACTTATCGAAGGTGCCAAGAAAGAGGTGGAAAAAGCACGTGGCAACTACTCCATGGGCTTTATCACTGAGAACGAGCGTTACAACCAGGTTATTGATATCTGGACGCGCATCAACAACCAGGTCTCGGAGGTCCTTTTTGAGACTCTCAAAGAAGACAGGAATGGTTTCAACGCGATCTACATGATGGCTGACTCCGGAGCTCGTGGCTCCAAAGAGCAGATCCGCCAGCTGGGTGGGATGCGTGGTCTGATGGCCAAGCCCCAGAAGAGTCTGGTGGGTAGCGCTGGTGAGATCATCGAAAATCCGATCCTCTCGAATTTCAAGGAAGGATTGTCGGTCCTCGAGTACTTCATTTCCACTCACGGAGCCCGTAAGGGACTTGCCGACACCGCACTGAAAACAGCAGATGCCGGTTATTTGACTCGTCGCCTGGTTGATGTTGCACAGGACGTTACCGTTCGTGAGACCGATTGTGGAACGCTTCGAGGGATTCGTATTTCGGCGTTGAAGGATAATGAAGATGTTGTCGAGCCATTGGCTGACCGCATTCTCGGTCGCGTGTCTGTGCACGATGTGACAGATCCACTGACGAGCGATCAGCTTCTTGAAGCGAATGAGCTGATTGATGAAGAGAAGGCGCGTGCAATCGCGGAAACGTCGATTGAAGAAATTGAGATCCGCTCCGTACTGACGTGTGAATCTCGTCGAGGCGTGTGTGCGCTCTGCTACGGTCGTAACCTGGGATCCAACCGGATGGTTGAGACCGGGGAAGCCGTCGGTGTGGTTGCGGCGCAATCAATCGGTGAGCCGGGTACGCAGCTTACCCTTCGGACATTCCACATCGGTGGAACCGCGAGTCGTATTTCGGCTGAATCGACTGTTCAGACCAAGTTTGCTGGAAAAGTCGTCTTCGAAAATCTGCGAACAGTGGCCTTCGTAACCGATGAAGGATCGAAAAATGTCGTTCTCTCGCGCCAGGGAGAAATCAGGATTGTTGATCCTAAAGATGGGGATCGCCAATTGATTTCCTATCTGATTCC
>CALBJU010000402.1 GCA_937893205.1 uncultured Bacteroidota bacterium | reverse complement strand
ATCAGCGAAATGGACGAAATGAACATGGGCGTACTGGTCAATCTGTCGGGCTCCTGGGGAGATCGTCTTGCCGGTGCCGTTTCGAATATGGAGGCCCGCTATCCGAATCGCATCGTCACGTTTGCGAACGTGGATTTTAGCGGAATGAGCGAGGAAGGATGGACCGAGCGAGCGGTGGCTCAGCTTCGGACCGATATCGAGGCCGGTGCTCGGGGACTGAAGGTCTATAAAAACCTCGGCCTGGACGTGAAAAACTCAGATGGCACTCGTGTCGCTGTAAACGATCCGCGAATCGATCCTGTTTGGGCTCTTGCGGGAGAAATGGGAGTCCCTGTACTGATTCATTCTGCGGAGCCCGCGAGCTTCTGGTTACCGCGCGACATATACAACGAAAAATGGCTCGAGCTGAAGCTTCGCCCAGGACGCTACCGTCCACCGGGAGAGTTTGCGACTTTCGAGGAAATCATGGGCGAGCATTTCGACATGATCGGAAAGCATCCGGGTACCACGTTCATCACTGCCCATATGGCCTGGTACGGAGGTAATCTGACCAAGCTCGGTGAAATGTTCGACACCTATCCGAACCTCGTGGCCGATATGGCCGCCGTCATCTATGAATTCGGCCGCCAACCCCGGAACGCGAAACAGTTCATGGAAAAGTACAAGGATCGCCTTCTCTTTGGAAAGGACACTTACAGAGTCTCCGAGTTCTGGACCTATTTTAGAACGTTTGAGACACAGGACGAGTACTTCCCTTACTATCGGAAGTATCACGCGCAGTGGCGTCTGTATGGACTCGGACTCTCAGACGACGTTCTGAAGCACATTTATTACAAGAATGCGCTTCGGATCATTCCTGGGATCGATGCCTCTTTGTTTCCCGAAGACTGATCTGAATGAAAGTCGTTTGAGTGCGGCTTTAGAGACCCGGCGCAATCGTGATTGGATAACCAAGACGGGTGGCGAGTAGCGGTCCGACCTCCCATTCTTCGCGGTACAATCCCATCGAGCCGAATAGCCCGTATCCATTCACGACATTTGATAGGGTACCGGGCTGCGCAAGACGCGCAATGTCTTCCTCTGAGAATAGCGGAAACCAAGCGCCGTCGATAATTCTGAACTGAATTCCCATCGCGGTAAGGGTAACAGGAAGGGTTTCCGTCCCTGCCAGTTCCATAAAACGTCGCGCACGTGCAATGATAGAGTCTTGATCGGCTGTGATGCCGAGGCGATCGCCACACACCGTCATTTCCAGGAGCTTGAACCCGTTCATACGGCACGAATACCCTGTCGCGATAGTTAGGTCCTTCCACCAGATAGATGGCATTCAACTCCCATAGCGCAGGCACATCGGGTATGCCAATTTCCTGAACGACGGTCGAATCGGTCAACAGGACAGGTCCACTTTTGAGCACCAGCTTGTCGGAAGTGACACCGGGCACCCTCGTCTCGGCACTCGTAACAATGCCGTCTGATCGGATGACATCGAGTCGATAAGTGTGACCGGTCTTAACCAGAAAACGCGCCTTGAATACATGAATGTATAGCGCCCATCTTCGATCCGCTCGAGATTGTGTTGCCACAACACCGACGAGCTATCGGTCAGGTCACGGGTGTAGACGCGGGCATCGATGTTTGCCTGAGGTTCTGCGGGACCCAGAATGTCCTCACGAAACCGGGTAATCGGGATGATGCGAACACTCTGTTCGATTTTCAGAGGGTCCAGATATCCAAACACCGTGAAATATCGATCGTCATTCTGATAGGGATCGACGAACGTGTCATTACAGCCGCTTCCAAGGGCTACCAGAACGACGAGGGTCGATATGGAAAGCCAATGACGAATCAGCGAAGCTCAATCTTGAATCCGACCGAGGGAATCAGAGGAAGCTGGTCAACACGTTGAAAGGTGAACAGATCGTAGTAAAACAGATTACTTCTGTTGAGGATGTTGAGGGCGCCTGCACGCAGAGTCCCCACGTATCGGCCTCTTTCCACTTTTTTCTCCAACCACACGTCGATCCGGGAGTAGGTCGGCTGTCTGCCACCGAAGGGCTCGGCGTAGACAATTCGATCGACACCCTGCTCGCTCGACACGTCCACATCGGGGGTCAGTAGATACCAGATGTCGAAACCACCGGATTGCGTGAAGGGTAGGCCGGATCCGTACTGCCATTGCACGGTGATTCCCACGTCGCCGCGCTGCGCATGAAACAGAGCGTTTAATTGGTGGCGGCGATCGTGCGCAGGGTGATACGAGATCCCTCCGGCTTCATACTCGACCTGTGAATAGGTATAGGAAACGTATCCGTCCAGGACGGATTCCTGAATGAAGGGCCTGTTTTCCAGGTTCAAGCGGACGTCCATTCCGTAAGCTTCTCCGGTTGCTTCCTGCAGTGTCGTCGTGAAGCGGGGGAAGGGACTGAAGATCGGAGACGTGATGTGATCGTAACTTTTATAGTAGCCCTCAACCGCGGCATTCATCCAAGGGTAGAGGCGGACATTCCAGCCAACGATTGCGTGCATGGCTGAGGTAGCCTCTTGTCCCTCTGGAGTGGTGATCCATGCGGTAAACAGATTGCCCAGGTCTCGCTTGTCAGAGAGCCCGGAAATCGCTTGGTGATATTGACCCCAGGAAGCATTGAATTGGTGTCTCCCCGTCTTCCCAGCAGGCCAGAATGATGCCCTGGCTCTTGGTTCGACCCAGCTCTGGGACCTGTTCGGCAGAGAATAAAGATTTACACCCGTTGTCACGGTAAGCT
>CALBJU010000401.1 GCA_937893205.1 uncultured Bacteroidota bacterium | reverse complement strand
GAAAAGAGGAACGGTTAAACATCAGGTTCTCAGTAGCAGAAGTATTTCACAAATCGATTCTGAACAGCGAATCGCCCTTTGGTGGGGGGCATTGCTACCTCTACATAACGAGACATTCCGCAGAATTCGCGAAAAAAGATGGAGAAAAAAGAGGCCTGCGGGAGCTATTGAGGCCTATTTGCCAAGATATGCCTGGATATCGGAGAGACTGTCTCCACCAAATTTCTCCAGAAGGGCGTTAGCGATCTCCGTGGCGACGACCGCTTCAGCGACCGTAGAGGCTGCTGGAACGCTTGTAACGTCACTTCTCTCGTACCGCGTCGGCTGCGTTTCTCCAGTGACCATATCCGCCGTTTGAAGCGGCTTGATGAGGGTTGGGATCGGCTTCATGTAGCCACGCACGATAATCGGCATCCCGTTTGACATACCGCCTTCGATGCCACCGGCCCGGTTTTGTGTCCGTGAAAAACCATCATCACTGACGGTGATCGGGTCATGAACCGCCGAGCCCCGCTCGAACGCCGCCGCCATTCCGTCTCCGATTTCCACTGCTTTCTGGGCCTGAATCGAAAGTATGGCCCGCCCGAGAAGTGCGTCCAACTTTCGGTCCCAGTGAACATAGGACCCCAGCCCAACAGGTACGCCGGTCACAACTACTTCGTATACCCCCCCTAGACTGTCCCCTTCCTTCTTGACCGCCTTGATCTGTTCGATGCATCTCTGGGTCAAGTCTGCATCGATCATGCGCACTTCGCTTTGATCAGCTGCCGTGTTGATAGATTCGGCGCCAGACGCGCAGAATCCCTTTAGAGCTTCAGCATATTCGGAGGGATTATCATAGCCTACCTCGCCAATCCTGACGACGTGGCTACCGATTTGAATGCCGAGTTCCTTGAGCAGTTTTCGAGCAATGGAGCAGCACGCAACGCGCATCGCCGTTTCCCGAGCGCTCGCTCTGTCGATGACTGGCCTGATATCATCAAAGCCATATTTCTGGGCACCCGTGAGATCGGCGTGACCGGGGCGCGGCAGCGTAATCGCGTCGATTCCTTCGCCTTCTCCACCTATCGCCATCACGTTTGGCCAATCCGATTTGTCTTTCCGGTAGGCCGCGTTGTCCAGGCGCAATGCGATTGGACTTCCCATCGTTGTGCCGAATCGAACACCCGAGTATATATGGACACGATCCTGCTCGATTTTCGCCCGACCACCGCGACCATATCCCATCCACCGACGGGCAAGATGCTGATCAATGTCCGATGCTACGAGAGGCACCCCAGCGGGTACACCCTCTACGATGCCGATGAGGGCTTCGCCGTGTGACTCTCCTGCTGTCAGATAACGAATCATGAGGAATACGAGGTGTATGGGGGGTACGAAGGGCCCAAACTACGCCAATTACTACATTTTAATTCTCTGACGGCGTCTTCCTAGGCTCACAGAAGCCATACGCAGGCCGTCAGATCTGAATATCGTGTCGCCTCACTCTTCCAGTTTTCTGTGCCGGGCAGCCTAAGATCACTTAGAAACTTCGAAAAACACGATATCGCCGTTTGGATTGATGGCCTTAATCAGAATCTCATCATTGTTAGTAAACAGCTCCCGGATTGTATTCACATCAAATACCGGCTTTTCATTGATGCTCGTGATGAGCAGCCCTCGTTCGACTCCTGCACGGTCAAACACGCCTTGCCGCTCAATGAATGCAATAAGGACGCCGTGCTGAATGTTGAAACGACGACGCAGCCGTTCATCCAGATTCGCGACTCCGACTCCCCAATCTTCGAATTCGGCGATCATATCATCGGGAATGGGTGGAACGATGAACAGTGGTGGATCACGCTCAGCGCTGAGTTCTGCGAGCCAAGCTGTATAAGCGGGGTCGTCACTACCCTTGAGCGTTACATCGAAACGCAGAATCTCGCTTCGCCGCCAGACCTCCATAGAAATCTCATCCCCCGGAGAGAACAGGGCGATTGCGCTCTGAAGTTCATTCGGTTCGCTCATCTGCGTTCCACCGATCGAAAGAAGGACATCCCCTACTCTCAGCCCACCCTGATACCCGGCCAGTCTCGGGAACACTTTGGAAAGGTATACACCCCGTACCGAATCCAGTCCAAGATCCTCCGCTTTGCCAGCAGTCATCGACCCGATCTCAACTCCTAAATATCCACGCCGCACCTCTCCATACAGAATCAGATCACGAACAACGCGCTCCATGAGCGCAACCGGGACTGCGAATCCGTATCCCTCGTACGATCCGGTTTCAGTGGCAATGGCTGTGGCAATACCGACCAGTTCGCCGCGCAGATTTACGACGGCTCCTCCCGAGTTACCCGGATTTATTGCCGCATCGGTTTGAATAAAACTTTCAATTCCGAGCTGCTGATCTATCACATTGACTTGGCGGCCCAGAGCGCTCACAATGCCCGCCGTGACCGTCGACGTCAAACGGAAAGGGTTACCAACTGCCAGTACCCACTCACCCACCGCAATATCACCCGCTTTTCCTAACGCAATAACGGGTATTGCTCTCTTGGGGTTAATCTTGATGACCGCCAGATCGGTTGTTGGATCAGAACCGATCACCCTCGCTTCAAATTCGCGTTTGTCGCCCAGCATCACCTGAATCCTGTCAGCCCCATCAATCACGTGATTGTTCGTGACGATGTAGCCCTGATCACTGATGATCACACCACTGCCCAGACTCTGAGAATACCGCCTCTGAGGATTCCTTCTGAGCGGCGACAGAATACTCTGGTCCAGCCCACTTTCGACCTGGATGTACACAACGGCTGGAGTGACCCGCGCCGATACCGCCTTGAACACCTCATTCATCGACATGACGTCGAGATATTGGGTGGGCACCTCTGCATCGGGGACCGAGACGTATCCTGGATTCACATCCGAGCCCAGTTCCACTCGACGAACGACCTCATCAGGAAAGAGGTCTACCGAGAACACGCCCCCAAACCAGAGCGTCAGCAGGATTCCGG
The DNA here is from genome assembly GCA_937893205.1 of uncultured Bacteroidota bacterium. Lineage (GTDB taxonomy): Bacteria > Bacteroidota > Rhodothermia > Rhodothermales > UBA10348 > CALBJU01. The sequence continues at coordinate 755 of CALBJU010000401.1, read as the reverse complement.
CTAGCAAACCGGTAATGACCAATCCAGTTCTATTAGAAGGACTATCGCTTTTTTGATCGCTCACTGTGGTGTTCTACAGTTTGATTGTATGTGGGTCACGTTATTAGCGACCCACTGCTACTACGTGCCTACCGGTGCCAGTTCGTTTCGCGTTTCTTCTACGCTAGTGTCGGAAGATGGTGACAGTTCCTTTATCTCGTCCATCATCAGTTCGACGACGGCTGTGTGAGATAATCGGGCCAATTCCTTCCGATCCAGCCCGGATGAAGGGATGGGGGCTCCAATTCGGACAACATAGTGTACCGGACCGAGCGCCATTATTTGCTTGATGTTGGAGACCATGCTCTGAGGCTCCGTCCAGGTGATCTGCGTCCGCGTTTCTAAATCTACTTTTTTTCCGTCGATGGTTCTGACGTGGAAGTACACGGGAAGGATATATCCGTCCTCCATATTTGCTACCGCCTGGAAGCCTGTCGTTTTGAAGGCGTTAACTTGGCGTCCGTCGGAAGTAGTGCCCTCGGGAAAGATCAGGACAGGAATCCCGTCCCTCATCCGATCTTGAATCTCGTTTACCGTTCCGACCGTCGTCATGATTTTTTTCCGATCGACGAAGATCATTCCAACTGCACGGAATATGGCCCCTAGAACGGGCCAGCTCCCCATTTCCGACTTGGCGACGAAGGCAAAATCGAATTGTGACCCGACCACCCAGGGGTCGAACTGGCCGATGTGATTCGTGACGACGAGCATCGGAA
>CALBJU010000400.1 GCA_937893205.1 uncultured Bacteroidota bacterium | reverse complement strand
TGCTCAACGATTCCCCTTACCGGCTTATTGCCTGTAGCGGTATAGTATTCGGTAACCAGACCAATGATGGTGCCCGCGGCGAGACCAATCAAAACGGCCCAGTAAACACCCAGGGCGGTGTAGGTCGAGTCTCCCACACTCCAACTTTCCGGAAGCATCATCGTGATGATGAAATAGGCCAGGACGGCCATCAGGCCGGCCGCACCAAACTCACCAATATTGAGGGCGTGCTGAGGATTTCCGCCCTCCTTGGTTTTCACAAGGAAAGATCCTGCGATAGAGACCAGGATTCCGACTGCGGCGATAACCAGAGGCAGAATGATAGGACTGAGCTGGCCGAGAGAGCTCGAAGTGAAGGCGGGAATCGAAATGAAGGCAGTACCCAGAACCATCGTTCCGATGATGGAGCCAACATAACTTTCGAAAAGGTCGGCACCCATGCCCGCAACATCCCCAACGTTGTCGCCAACATTGTCAGCAATGGTCGCCGGATTTCTTGGGTCATCCTCGGGAATGCCTTCGTACACCTTGCCAGCCAGATCCGCTCCCACGTCGGCCGCTTTGGTGTAGATGCCCCCACCCACGCGGGCGAAGAGGGCGATGGAGGAAGCGCCCAGAGAGAAGCCAGATATGACGCCGACAATCTTTGTCACATCCCAGACCGTAAAACTATCATAGGCGATAAAGAGACTACCGAGTCCGATGACCCCAAGTCCCACTACGCTGAGGCCCATTACGAGTCCGCCCGAGAAGGCCACGTTCAGCGCGGGAGCCAGTCCCTTACGAGCCGCCTGGGTCGTTCGAACGTTCGCCTTCGTGGCCACCGTCATACCCACGAAGCCGGCGAGGGCGCTACAGAACGCTCCAACCATGAACGAGACGGCGATCATCCAGGAGGATTCCGGGCGACTCATGTTCGCGAAGGCAAGAAGAGCTGCAACGACGAGCACGAATATCAGGAGAACCCGATACTCCTGCCGAAGAAACGTGCGAGCACCCTCGGCAATCGCCTCGGAAATCTCGACCATTTTTTCTGTTCCGGGGTCCTGTTTGTTGACCCACTTCGCGCGAGAATACGCGTACAGCAGGGCCAAGACGCCCGATACAGGAACCAAATAAGTTAAAGTTGCAATATCCATGTGGATGGAAATCCTCCGATTTTAGTCGAGCCCGAGGCCCTGAGATCTATGTTTTGGAATTGAATTGCGAAAATACCCCTTCACGCTCTTTTTACACACCCATTAACCAATTATTCGACGTCTTTTGGAAGCGCTTTTTATTCCCTTACCAAGTCGCGCTCGCACTATTGGACAAACGGCGCTCCAGGCGGGCGCCACGCCGTTCCCCATCAGGTATTAAAGCCATTCATGGTGACGGTGATTCCATTCGTCACAAACGAAAGAGCGGCATCCCGCGCGCTTCCGATCACCGGATCGATCAGCTTTCGTTCATCGTCTGAAAAGGGCTCAAGAACGTAGGAAGCCTGCCCTCCTCGGTTAAAATCGTTCCCTATTCCAATTCTGAGTCGAGGGAATGCATCGCTATCCAACCAATCAATAATGTCATCCAGGCCATTGTGTCCGCCCGTTCCGCCCTTCTCTCTTATTCGAATCTTGCCAGGGGGCAAGTTGATGTCATCCACAATGACCAGAATATTGAACGTGTCGAGCTGGTTTTTTCGCACCAGTTCTTCGACGGCGAGGCCGCTCCGGTTCATGAAAGTCTGAGGCATCGCCAATCCAAGAGGGCGTCCCTTCCATTTTCCCCACGCGATTCTCGATTGAGCTTTCGTCTTAAAGGTCTCCCCGATCTTCGCCCCGATCGCCTCGATCACCTCGAACCCGACGTTGTGCCGCGTCCCTTCGTATTCAATTCCGGGATTTCCCAGGCCGATTATTATGCGCTTGGTGGAGGCCATGAATTGTGGGTCTGTAACGCTGGATTAACCATCCTAAACTAGGGCTAGTTGACCCCATGCGAAAGCACGCTTCAGCTCGCCGAGCAAAAGCCAAAAACAAGACCGGGGCCCCGACGGGACCCCGGTCTGACGTTCTCTCAAAAAGCTGGCTCTCGAAAGGACCGATTCTGGAAAGGTTGGCCCTCGATAGGGGCTCTTATTTCTTCTCGCCGCCTTCTTTCTCGGAAGCTTCCGAGCCTTCTGCTGCTCCTTCGCCTTCGACTCCTTCTTCTCCTTCTTCTCCTTCCAGTCCTTCTTCATCTTCCTCTTCTTCAACCACAATGATGGCGCGAGGACGATCGATGGAAACAAGTGTGGAATCGCCAGGTGCTTTGATCTCGACACCCTCCACAGAAATATCTCGTACGAGAATGGATTGGCCAATTGTCAGAGACGACACGTCGACCTCGATAAAGTCTGGAAGGTTTTTAGGCAGGCAGGTGACCGCGATCTTATGCACGAACTCCTGCTGAACTCCCCCTTCACGCACGCCTTCAGCGATACCGTTGAAATGGACAGGGACCCTGATAGTGACGTTTTCACCCGGATGCAGCACGTAAAAGTCTGCATGGATGATGCTGTCGGTTACCGGATGAAAATCCGTCCGCTTCAGGACGCAATCGTACGCTTCACCATCGAGGTTGATGGAAACGCGATGAAACTGATCGGTATAGACCAATTCTCGCATGCTGATTTCTGGAATCTGAAAAATACGAGGCTCTTCGCCTTGTCCGTACAGCACGCAAGGAACCTGTTCCTCTCTGCGAGCAGCTTTGGTGGCAACTTTCCCTGCTACCCTACCTTTTGCTTCAAGCGTGATGACATCCATGACTGTATTACCGTTATCTAATAGTTTCTAAAAAGTGGTTACTAGACGAAAAGAGTTGAGATCGATTCGTCCGTGCAAATGCGGTTGATGGCGTCCGCAAAAATATCTGCCACGCTGACCACTTGGATTTTATCAAGTGTCCGCTTCAGCGGGAGCGTGTCGGTTACGACAAGGCGGGAAATCTCGGAGGCTTCAAGCCTCTCAAATGCTGGTCCTGAAAGAATCGCGTGTGTGCCCGCGGCCGTTATCTCCAGCGCTCCTGCCTTGCGAAGCGCGCCGGCGGCGTTGGTGATCGTACCTGCCGTATCAATCATGTCGTCGATGAGCAGCACATTCTTGCCGGTCACCTCACCGATAATATTCATGACCTCGACCTCGTTCTGAGCTGGGCGCCGCTTATCGATGATCGCCAGGTCTGCATCCAGTTTCTTCGCGTAAGACCGAGCCATCTTGACGCTGCCCACGTCGGGCGCTACGATGACAAGGTTGTCCAGATCAAGCTTCTTGAAGTAGTCTATAAAGACAGCAGATCCGTACAGGTGATCTACAGGCACGTCGAAAAATCCCTGAATTTGCGACGCATGCAGATCCATTGTGAGTACCCGGTCAACACCGGCTGTAGTCAGAATGTCTGCCATCAGTTTGGCCGCTATCGAGACTCGCGGCTGATCCTTTCTCTCCTGACGGGCGTATCCAAAATAGGGGATGACGGCCGTGATGCGGCCTGCTGATGCCCGTTTGGCCGCATCAATGAGCAGAAACAGTTCCAACCAGTTGTCTGCGGCGGGCTGGGTACTCTGTATCAGGAACACATCACATCCGCGGATGGACTCCTCATAATGCACGTAAATCTCGCCGTCGGAAAACGTCTTGATCTCAAGCTTGCCCAGCTCCTGTCCGTACGCCTTCGCGATAGAGCGTGCCAATGCAGGATTGGAACGTCCGGTAAAGATGCTTAAAGGCTGTTGATGTATCATTATTGAGGTGGCAAGAAGCCTCTTCGGTTGTTGCCCGGGGAGGATTCGAACCTCCACCGACGGCTCCAAAGGCCGCTGTCCTGCCATTAGACGACCGGGCATAGTGAGGTGCGTTTCATACGTGCGAAACGCATTTCACCGGGCACGTCATTCGGGTCTGGACCCAAAACTGTACAGAACCACAAAAATAACCATTTGCCTTTCTCTTAGCAACGCAAACAACCCGTCTCAGGCATTACCTCAGAAAATTCACGTCACGGCCATATCTCCGCATCACTTCAACAACGTCCTCTATCGAGATGGCGTTCACCGTACCACCGTGTCCTGTAACACTCGTTGCCCTGAAAAGTGCGTTGTATATCGCCTCTTCCGTCGCTTCAACGGTGGCCTGAAAAAGTGGGGATATTTCGTCATTTGAAAGCTCCCCGCTTACACCGTGGTTCCGCCTGCGGCGAACGCTTTCGGCCGTAGAAAAGGCGACCGCATAATCTCCACTTCCGTTGGTGGCCGGGGATCCGGTACGCCCAATAGCCAACATGGCCCGACTCGCCATTCTCTTGAGATTACGATCGGAAAGTGGGGCATCTGTTGCAATGACCACGATGATAGAACCGTCGGCGTCCCCTCTATCGAGCGCATTTTTCAGGTAGTATTGGCCTAACTCTTCGCCAACGGGTACTCCGTCTATGCGTAAAATTCCACCATAATTGGTTTGGACAAGTACTCCAACAGTGTGTCCTCCAAGGCTTTTCGGTAATTCCCTGGAGCTGGTTCCGATGCCTCCTTTCCACCCAAACGATATCGTTCCCAACCCTGCACCAACCGCGCCCTCCTCGACGGGCCCCGCTTTCGCCGTCTGAATGGATCGCACGATGGTCGCCGCGCGCAGATGCATGCCGCGGATGTCGTTCAGAAACCCATCGTTCGTTTCTCCCACAATGGCATTCACCGATCGCACCAACTCGTTTCCTGGTTGATCTAGTGTCCACTGGATCACGGCTTCCATCCCTTGCGGCACGGACAGGGTGTTCGTCAACACGATGGGCGTCTCGATCTCGCCGAGTTCATTGATCTGGGTACTCCCCGCGAATTTGCCATATCCATTTCCTCTGAAGAAGCCGGCGGGCACTTTTTCCTGATACAAATTTCCGCCGTGTGGCAGGATTGCTGTTGCTCCCGTTCGAATGGAGTCCCCACTTTTCAGGGTCACGTGTCCCACCAGGACTCCAGCTACATCTGTAATCGCATTCAATGGCCCCGTGGGAAGGATTCCCGGCGTAATGCCGAGATCTCTGGCGCGGGGACGATCGCCCGTGGCCGAAGCTTCCACGACGATAGATTGCTGTGCCTGAGTCTCAATTCCCATCCCGATCAGCAGAAATAAACAGAGTAGGCGATGCTTCATTTCGGTGCGAGTTTGCGATTGATTGGGCGTCCGCCGAACGTGAACTTACCTGGGGACAATTCTGGGGGCGCTATTGGGGACATTCCTGGGGACAATGCCGCGGCTTCTGAATATAACGGACTCAACTTTCTGGATCGCGCACCGCAACCACATCAATCAGCTTCTCTGTTGAAAAATTCTGTACTGACCATTGGCATTCTCGGAGGTATGGGCCCCCAAGCCGGGATCGATCTTGCGACGAAAATCGTTTCCGAAACAGACGCCAGCATCGACCAGGATCACATCCCGGTGATATTGTACGGACACCCCGGCATTCCGGATCGAACGGCTTTCCTGTTCGGAAAGACGTCATTGAATCCCGCAATAGCCATCGCAAGTGGACTCGAAAAGCTCTCGTTAGCGGGCGCGGATGTGGCTGGAATTGCTTGCAACACCGCGCACTCTCCCTCGATCATCGGCGAAGTAGGGCGATTGCTCGACGAGGCGGGATGTGACTTGAAGATTCTTCATCTGATCGGGGAAACCGTCCGTGCTCTCACGATATTGCTGCCCAACGTAAAACGGGTTGGTGTGCTCGGTACAAAAGGAACATTGAAGTTCAGGCTTTACGACGAACCACTTGAAAAAACGGGAATAGCCGTCATTCACCCAAAAGATCTGGATGCTCTGAATGGGGCGATATTTGACCCCGGGTACGGAATGAAGGGCTTTTCATCGCCCGTATCCGAAAAGGCCCGAAAAAATGTTCTTCGTGCGGTTGATGACGTGATCGAGCAAGGTGCCGAAGCCGTCATTCTGGGCTGTACCGAGCTTCCTCTAGCTGTTTCCGGAGATTATCGGGCGGGAATTCCTCTCATCGACCCCGGACAGGTACTGGCTCGGGCCCTGGTGAGTGCTGCAGCCCCGGATCGGCTGCGCCCTCCGCGCGTTCCATTGACATCAGTCGAATAAAATCGAAGAATATCAAGTGTCTATTCGTGACATGCTCAGCCAGGCCGTCGAAGACTACCTGAAGGCCATCTACACCCTTCAGACCGAGTCGAGTGTAAGCACCTCGAGGCTGGCAGAGCGCCTTGGAGTTTCGGCGGCATCGGTCACCAACA
>CALBJU010000399.1 GCA_937893205.1 uncultured Bacteroidota bacterium | reverse complement strand
ATTTGCGGCGAGGTTGGTCCACTCGTTGGGGTCGTCCTGGTGGTTATACAGCTCCTCGCTCCCATCTCCATAAAGGCTGTAACGCCATGGCCCCGACTGGACGGTTTGACCATGGAAATCGGACCCCTCTTCCTCCAGACGGTACTGAGTGATGGTGGGATAGTCCCAATCGATACCCTCATCGTCGAGAATCGGCTTTAGACTGTGCCCCTCATTGACAGGATTCGCAGGCAGGTTCGCCAGATCCAACAGCGTGGGATAGATGTCCAGCAAACCAACGGTTTGTGCGCGGCTTTCGCCCCGCGGCAGCCCCGGGCCCGCGATAATCAGTGGGACCTTGTTGGCGCGCTCCCACAAGCTGTGTTTCTGGGTGGTGTTTTTTTCGCCCAGCAAGTAGCCGTGATCAGAAACGAGTACGATGATGGTGTTGTCTGCATACGGACTTTCTTCGAGCGCATCCAGAACCTGACCTACATAATGATCAGCGAAATTTACGCTGGCCAGATAGGCCTGCACCATATCGTGCCACACGTCGTTTTGAATCAACCATGGGGTCTGCGGCATCTGGGGCTGGATATTGGTTTTCTGTGCATAGGCTGGCACATCATCCAGATCATTAGCGCGATACGGAGGCAGGGCAAGCTCTTTCGCATCTCCAAATAGGTCAAAATACTCCTGTGGTACGTGCCAGGGCACATGTGGTCGGATAAAGCCTACCATCAATAAAAAGGGATTTTCATGCTTCTCTTGAAGTCGTTGTACAGCCCACTCGGCTGTCATCGGATCAGACATTTCCGCTTCCGGACCGGGGAAAGGCCCCCAATCTGTCATGGTCCCATCTGACGAAAAATTGACTCTGTTGCCATCCGGCATTCTGTCCCAGCTTCTTCTACTGTCGGACAGGTCCACACTTCCCTCAGGAACATGACGATGCATCAGTTTGCCCGCCGCCATCGTCTTGTATCCATTCTCGCGGAAGAAGGTGTGCATCAACACGGTGTTGTGCTCCTCGGCCGCCTCCACCACGAGATCGTCAGGCCTGGGGTGCCGGTATAGTCCCAGCGTGCTGGGCAACAAGCCCGCAAACAGGCTGGCCCGCGATGGCCCGCACAACGGATACTGACTATAGGCTTGAGTGAATGCTGTACCACGCTCAGCAAGAGCATCGATATGGGGTGTACGCGTGTCTGGGTGAACGCCGGTATATCCGACCCAATCATTCAGATCATCGACCGCGATCAGTAACACATTGGGCCGCATGGCTTCCTGACCGATTTCTTCACTGTTACTGGCTGGATCTTGATTCGGGTCTTTGGCGCATCCAAAAAACAACCCAACGCACGCTGCGGCGATAAGTATCTGCTTTCGTTCACGGAGCAAGGATTTCACTTCTGTATTCTTTGACAGATGATTGGGAGCAGGTCGACTGCACTGCTCGGAAGGGCCGCCGTCCAAGCGCGCTCCAGAGTATACATAAGGGCATGCTTCCTATATTCGTCGAGCTTAAAAACGCAGGACTCAATAAGGATCTCGAAATGAAAGTAATTATCGTGGGCGCAACGGGAGCCGTCGGCAGCACTGCGGTGGACGCACTGTCGAGTCGACACGAAATCATCCGTGTTGGCAGAACCAGCGGTGATGTGCAGATGGATATCGAAGACGTCGAGAGCATCCGCGCGATGTACCAACAAGTTGGGAAAGTTGATGCCGTGGTGAGCGCGGTCGGCCACGTTCATTTTGGACCCGTGCATGAAATGAGCGGCGAACAGTTAATGATTGGTATATATCAAAAGGCCTTGCCACAGATTAACCTGGTCCTGGAAGGATTCGATTACGTGAATGACGGCGGATCCTTTACGGTAACCAGCGGCGTACTGAACCGGGACCCGATTCCCGGGGCATCGTGCGCTGCTGCTGCCAATGGCGCTCTCGATGGCTTCGTGAGAGCGGCTGCGATTGACATGCCTCGCGGTATTCGCATTAACTCGGTCAGCCCCGAAATTCTTGAATCATGTCGAGAGAAATACGATGGCTTCTTCCCGGGCCACGTGCATGTATCTGACGAAGCGGTTGGTCTGGCCTTTAGCAAGTCAGTAGAGGGCTGCCTGAGCGGACAGACGTTTATCGTGGAATAGCCCTTTCTCCGCTGGACGAATAATGACGACAAAAAACTACGCTGTTTCGAGTATTGTCGGCCTTCTGGTCCTTCTCGCCGTTTCTGGATGCGCGGGGGAGGATCCCGCGCTGTTGGCATCCAGTTCCACGGACAGGCCCGATATCGTTTTGATAATCGTCGATGATCTAAACGATTGGGTCGGCGTCATGAACGGTCATCCCCAAGCTCTCACGCCCAATCTTGACGACCTCGCTGGGCAGGGAATGCTGTTCACCAACGCGCACTCGAATGCGCCGCAGTGTTATCCATCACGACAGAGCTTCCTCTCCGGCCGCTACCCAAAAAGCACGGGCATTTATTTTAACAACACGACGAGGCCACCCTTCTTCGGGACGCAACCCATGTCGGGCAAAACCTCGAAGGCCAAACATGAAGCCGTTTTTTTACACCGACATTTTCTGAACAACAACTACCGGGTTGTCAGTGGCGGGAAAATTACCAACTTCGAAAAACCTGACCCGGAACTGGATGCTTATCTGCCGCTGCAAAGAACATCGATTGAAGACACCACCTTCACCGACGACAGAGTAAACCTGTGGGGGGATGGCGGGCCGCAATCATTGGATGATGAAGAGACGGGCGATTACAGGGTCGCAAAATGGGCCATCGACCAATGGAACACGCCCTCAGACCAACCTCTCTTCATGACGGTTGGCTTTTATCGCCCTCATCGCCCACTGAATGCGCCCAGGAAATACTTTGACAAATTCCCTCCGAATGAGGTCGCACTACCTGAATTGCCGGAAGGGGACGACTGGGATGACATGCCTCCTTATTCAATCGCGTTGGCGCGTGCACATGCACATCGGGACTTTCATGAGGGCGTCTACAGCGACCACGAGAAAATTCTGGAGATGGGCGGTGAAGCAGAGTGGCGATATATGGTGAGTTCTTACCTGGCCAGTGTGAACTACGTCGACGCACAAATCGGCTTGTTGTTGGACGCACTGAAAAACAACCCGCGCAGTCGAGAAACCATGATCATTCTCACCAGCGATCATGGCTGGAACCTGGGTGAAAAGAGACATTGGACAAAAGCCGCACTTTGGTACAATACTACGCGCGTACCCTTCATCGTGGTGGCGCCCGGGTTCACAATAGCCGGCGGTACGAACAACCAGCCCATTTCTCTTGTCGACCTCTATCCCACACTCGCTGAACTGGCTGGATTGGAGGTGCCTGTACATATTGAGGGGCAGTCAATCATTCCACTTATTGAAGATCCCGGCGGCAAGCGCGAGTTTGCATTCTTGAGCTACGGCCCGCAGAACACTGCCGTTCAAACAGAAACGATGCGATACATTCGATACGAAGATGGTTCGGAAGAACTGTACGATCACGCCACTGACCCGCATGAATGGATCAATCTCGCGGGCAACGAAGCGTATGGAGCGCTCAAAGACTCACTGAAAGTAGAGGCGCTGAAATTCCAAAGTGAATAATCCCTTTTCAATTCGGCCGAAAGCAGCGAGTTCTTACAAAGCCATCTTTGGTTTGTGTTTGGCGACTCTCCTGCTGGCAGCCACAGGTTGCTCGAAGACCGCACAGACTGAGCAAGAATATGTTGAACGTGCTTCTGCTACGCAGCCCAACATCCTGTTCATCATGGTGGATGACCTGCGGCCGCAATTCGCCGCCTACGGCCGGACGGGGATGGTCACGCCTGCATTGGACCGGTTGGCAGCAGAGGGCGTGGTTTTCACGCGTGCCTACGTGAATGTCCCTGTTTGCGGCGCGTCCCGTGCGAGCCTGATGACAGGGCTGCGGCCCACATCAACACGGTTTGTAAATTTTCTCGCCCGCGCAGATACAGACGCACCAGGCATCGCGACTCTCCCCGCCCATTTGAAAGCGGCGGGCTACACGACCCTCAGTCTCGGTAAAATTCTGCATGTGGACGGAGAAAGCGCTGACGCGTGGTCCCGACCGGAATGGCGTCCCGTCCATGACCTGGCCGTCCGGACAGCCGCAAGTTGGCGCAATTATCTCGACCCCGCCAACATCAAATCCGACACGGACGAAGACTCAAAACGTGGTCCGCCGTTCGAGCGTATGGACGTCCCGGACAATGCTTATTTCGACGGAATGATTGCCGAGCGGGCGATTCGGGAGCTGGGTGTACTTCGCGATAATGAATCGCCATTTTTTTTGGCTGTCGGGTTCATGAAGCCGCATTTGCCGTTCAACGCGCCAGCAAAGTATTGGGATCAGTATGATCCGGCCGAAATTTCGCTGGCTGAGTTTGATCATATGCCCTTGAACGCGCCAACAGAAGCAAAACACTATTGGGGCGAGCTCCGCAACTATGCAACTGTCCCCGACGCGCCTGAGCCGGTTTCAAAGGAAATGGCGCTCAAGCTGCGCCACGGTTACTACGCAGCAACCAGCTATGCGGATGCCCAGATTGGTAAGGTGCTTCGCGCCCTGGACGATTTGAACCTCGCCGAGAATACGATCGTCGTCCTCGTTGGCGACCACGGCTGGAGCCTGGGTGAGCACGGCCTGTGGGCCAAACACTCACCTTTCAATGTCGCAACGCACGCGCCCTTGATTATCAGAGCTCCGGGAGCTGCTCCGGGCGAAGCGAACGGCCTTGTCGAATTTATCGACATCTATCCGACGCTCTTAGCCATGACAGGGACACTGCCGCCGGTTCATCTGCAGGGTACAAGCATGCTCCCTATGATCGAGAACCCGGCAAGCCCCGGCAAACCGGCCGTCTTCCCGCGCTGGAGAAATGCTGAAAATGTTCGGACAGACCGCTACTCCTACACCGAGTTTCGAACGCAGGACGGGACGCTGATCTCACACATGCTCTACGATAGTGTGAACGACATCGATGAAACGGTAAACCTGGCCGACGAACCGGGCCATGCAGCAGATGTCGCCGAGCTGAAGGAATTGCTGTCGAAAAACATCGCAGATCGGGGTGGTTTCTGAAATCGGCCGCACTACCGAACCAAGGCGCCTACATTACCCTATGCGCGACGAATCGCGGACAGAGAAAAATTCTACCACATGGCTAGTCGTCTAATTGACCTTATTTCACACCGGCTCACAGCCAGGCATTTTTGCGTAGCCGCCATTGGCTTCAGCCTGGTGACCCTCTTGCTGACCTCCTGTGACTCATCTCAACCGGCGGGCGCTGCGCGAGGTCATATTGAAGGTGATCCAGCCACGCAGCCCAACATCGTATTTGTTATCGCTGATCAAATGCGCGCCCATGCGATGGGAGCCATGGGCAACGACCAGGTCATCACACCCAATCTGGACCGATTGGCCGCCGAGGGCGTCATAATCAGCAACGCCATATCCGGCCATCCGGTCTGCACGCCCTTTCGTGCACAGCTCATGACGGGGCGTTACAGCCACTCTACGGGCGTTATCGTCAACGATATTCGATTGCCGGATGATGAGGTGATATTCCCGGAAGTGCTGAAACAGGCAGGCTACACGACCGGCTATATCGGCAAATGGCACCTGTCCGGAGATAGGAATGATCCCGTCGATGCCATCTCAAGGCGTGGATGGGATTATTGGGCTGTTCGCAATGTTTCCCATAAGCACGATCAGAGCGTTTACTGGCTCAATGACTCAACCCAGCCCACGGAAGTACCAGGATGGGAACCCGATGTGCAAACAGACCTTGCGATTGAGTTCATCAAAGACAATAAACAGAAGCCTTTCAGCCTGTTTCTTTCATTCGGTCCCCCTCACAACCCCTATCCCCTGGTACCGCAGCAATATGTGGATATGTACGACGGGGTCAAGCTTCTCGGCCGTCCAAACGTGGCGTCAGACAATGAAGAGACCCTGCGCCTTTATTACGCCGCTATAACAAGTATCGATGTCAATATTGGGAGATTATCTCAGGCGCTCGAGGCGGCGGGCCTCGCAAACAATACCATTTTCGTTTTCACCGCCGACCATGGTGACATGCTAGGATCGCAGGGCCATCGCCTTAAACAACGCCCATGGGAAGAATCGATCAATATCCCCTTTATCCTCCGTTATCCGGACAAGATTCTCGCGGGACAAAGGAAAGACTGGATCGTGACCACGGTAGACATGATGCCCACGATATTGGGCTTGAGTGATATCGCTATTCCCAAAGTCGTTGAAGGAATGGATCTATCCGCCGTGTTTGAAGGCACATCAGACGAGCAGCGAGAGGAAGCTTTTCTGTTCAACGTGCATAAGGATGGAGGCCCGGGGACGGATTGGCGGGGCATTCGCACCAAGGAGTGGATCTATGCAAGACACTATCGCGGTGATTGGGTGCTCTATGATTTGAAAAATGATCCCTACGAGCTCAACAATCTGATCAACGACACCCACTATTTCGCCGTGAAGGAGGAGTTGCAGCAACGTCTCGAAGCGATTCGAACCCGTCTCGGGGAGTCGTTGCCAATGGTCGGAGTTGATCCTGCCCCAATTGTTCTACCAGAGAATCCGACTGTTCCGAACTAGCGGATGTCGCCAGGATCTTCGTTTCTCCTTGCCTTTCGCCACGCTGAACGACCAAAGTAGAACACGACACAAGCGCCAATCAACGCTCCGACAGTGGCCGCCTCGTTCAGTGGCATCTGCAGAAGTAGCCAACCGACGACACCGAAGGCCAGTATCGGGATGACGTGCCCGAATGGCAGTCTGAATTGGCCTTCCTTTGGCATTCCGTCGCGCCGGCGAAGCAGCGGAACAGCAAGAATGACTGCCAGATCCACCAAGAGAAGTGAACCGGTAGCCACAACCGCCAAATATTTGAACGTGCCGCTCAACGCGAACACCGCAATGACTGTCGCGAAGAAAATAATGGCAACATGAGGGGTCTTGTACTTCGGATGTACTTTTCCAAGGGAGCGGGGCAGGTTGTTGTCCAGGGCTGACGCGAAAATGATTCTGGGGCCTCCCAACAGGTCGCCGCTCAGATTGCCATAAATCGAGAGTACCACCGCCGCGATCAACATCTTTCCTCCCCAGTCGCCAAAGACTCCAGTGGCAACGGCCACGAGAGGAGCAACCGTGTTGTTCGCAAGATCGGGTCCAAGCACCCCCTGCGACACCGTCTGCAGGCCAACGTACAGGACAAGGATTCCGCTCAGGCCGAGAAGAAGTCCGCGAGGAACGGTTCTCGCAGGATTCATTATTTCACCGCTCGCATTGAGGGCTGATTCCGCTCCGTTGAATGCATAGAATAGCAGGATGGAAGCCGCGCCAATGTTTGCTATGGAAGGCCATTCGGGAATGACGAGATTCTGCAGGTCTATTGCAAACAATCCAACCACGAGCAATAACACCAACGGGACCAGCTTGATGATTGTATTGAAGACATACAATCGAACCCCTTGTTTAACACCCCGGATGTTGACAACAGTCAGGAACACGAGCAAGCCGACAATAAACACCGCGCGCGGAAAGAAATCGTTCAAGATCGGAAAGAGGACGGCAAGGGCATCCACCATTATTACTGTTATGGCCGCGTCCGCAAGTGCAGAAAAACCAAACCAGAAGAGAATTGAGGCTATAAACCCGACAAACGGGCCAAATGCTTCTTCGACATACGCGTAAGTGCCCCCGCTGCGGGATACGCGGCTTCCGACCTCGGCAAAGCACAAGAAGACGAGGGCTACTGTTACGGAACAGATCAGGTAGGCAATGATTGCGGCGGGTCCAAGAATGGCTGCTACCAGCCCCGGCAATACGAATATGCCGCCCCCTACGATCATGTTGATCACGTTGATTCCGAGGGCACCCGTTCCGATCGCTCGAACCAGTCCTTCTTCCTGTACGTTGTTCTTTTCAGCCATGAATCACTGGATGTCAGTTTTGTTGACGGAGCTCGACTATTGACGATCCCGTGCGGTGTGCAGATAGTAGTCGATTACCTCCCCGGCTGCATCAATCACGTGGATACCAGGGTAGCGGATCGTGGTGGGACAAATGTGGCCTGGTACGGCGAGTAAATAGTCGCCCACGCCAGGCAGCTCACCCGAGACCTGGAATACCCCATGTTCTTCACTCTGGCCTACGAGGTGCGCCTCCGGATACCCGAGCAGGAAGGCGCGCTCTTCGAGTTGAAGGTCTGAGCTGACTCCCTTCGATCCAAGGTCTGTGGTGATCGTCCCTGCCTCTGGAAACCGGTCCACCACCTGGGTCAGAATCAGCGCGGCACTACGAAATGGAAGGTCGGGCATTGACGCGCCGTAGCCTGCGTCCCAGTAGACGAAGGTCCCCGGCGATCCGTACATACCCTCTGTTCGGGCGTAGTAAGGGAATGTCCAACTGCCTCCGGCCACGACGCACGGAACAGACATCCCCGCCGACTCGATGAGCTCTTGAAAATCCTGAAGCGACTTGACGTTTTGCTGTGCCGCTGCTTCGCGCTCTTTAACATCGCTGAACTCGTTGTGTCCATCGTACAGATGAAAACCAGATGGCTGCAGCATCGGATGCGCGTCGATTTCTCGGTATAGCGATTCGGCTTCGCGGCCGATTCCGATACCCGTTCGGTGCATGCCAGCATCCAGATCCAGCATGACTCGCAGGGATTGCTTTCTGCGGGTGGCAACCGTGGCCAGTATATCGACGTGAACGGAGGAACTCACGATTGCAGCAATCCATGCGTCCGGGTAGGACGACACCAGACTGCAAAGACGCTCGATCTTGCGCTCCTGGACCTGCGGGAAGGAGAGGATTGCCTTGTCGGCTCCGGCTCCGAGCGCCAATTCCAATTCCTTCAACGTGGCACACTTGAATCCGCGAATCCCCAGTTCAACTTGTCTGCGCGCGACTGCGTCCGATTTGTGCGTCTTTACGTGGGCAATCAGATTCTGGCCGCCTCCCACGAGCTCGCAGGCGCTCCGGATATTGTAGTCCATCACGTCGCGGAAAAGCAGCATGGCTGGCGTTTCCAACGCGTCCGGATCGACCAAGGTATAGTCCTGCCAACTGATCATCGATGCATTCCCTAAAAGTCAATATGTTGAATTTGACCCATCTTCTGGGCCGCCTCGAAAATTGCGCCTGCAGCGGTCAGGTCCTGAATGGCGATTCCAGAGCTGTCAAAGACTGTGATCTGGCTATCGGAAGTTCTGCCGGGTTCTTTCCCAAGTGTAACCAGGCCGATCGCACAGATGTCGTCGATTGAGCCAATGAGGCCTTCTTTGTGAGCGTGTTGAAATTCGCCGATGACTACAGACTGCCCGGGGAAATCGGCAAACAGGCTCGCGCGTTTCAGAATAGCCGTGTCCAGTTCGTGTTTGCCGTAATCATCGGCGCCCATCGCTGAAATATGCATTCCTTCTTCGACCCATTCATCCCGGACCAGGGGAGTCTCTGATGGCGTGACGGTTACGACTATATCTGAGCCGCGAACGGCGTCTTCTGCACTGGTGAAGTGGATTTCTATATCTATGTCCTGCAACTGATTAGAAATCCAGTTGGCTCGTTTTTCTGTTCGGGTTGAAATCTTGATCAGCGAAAGCTCCCTGACCTCAGCCACCGCACGAATTTCCTGTTCGGCCTGATGGCCCGCACCGATGACGCCCAGCACTTCGGCGTCAGAGCGCGCCAGCCAAGAGACGGCAATGGCATCTCCGGCCGCGGTCCGAAAACCATTCAGGTAATTGGCGTTCACGAGTGCCGTTGGGAATCCCGTCTTAGGATCGAGCAGCAGGATCGTCGATCCATGGGCCGGGAGGCCCAGGTCGTAATTGCCGGCCCAATAGGTGCCGCATTTCAACCCGACCATTTCGTTTTCACGATCAACACCCGATTTGATGGCAAAAGCTTCTCCATCATTCAGGCCAGTGCCAATCACCACGTCGAACACCTTCGCACGATCAAGGGCAACAGCCTCGTACGCTGCGCGAACCGCATCAAATGCGAGCCCCCGGGTCACGATTTTACGGACTGTGTCCTCAGATACGATTGCAAGTTTAGCCATCGCTTACGTCCTCATTCAGAATCGCCACCAGAATCAAATAAACAGCCATTTGGCATTTGAGACTGTGAATATAGCAGTTGATGGCATATGCGTAGTGCCGGTCTAGAATAAACCGCGTTTGCCTACATTGTGATCAGACCTGAAGAAGGGCGGAATACCACCACAGACCATGCCTTCATGAAAGATATTTCGATTACTGCGAGATTTTTGGGAGCCTTTCTGCTGTTCTCGACCCCTGGCTGCTCCCCGACTCAGCAGACTCCACCGGCCAATATCGTTTTCATTCTCGCAGATGATCTCGGTGCAATGGATGTCGGAGCGTTCAATCCGGATACTTTTTACGAGACGCCGAACCTTGACGCCCTGGCGGCTTCAGGGATGCGTTTCACGAACGCATATGCGGCATCCCCGGTCTGTAGCCCAACTCGGGCCAGTATCATGACCGGAAAAAATCCTGGCCGACTTCACACGACAGACTATTTCGGCGCACCCCAGCCGGATACGCAGCGACCACCGTGGCTCAGAAAGCCATTGCTTCCCGCTCGCTACATCGACGCTCTACCACACGAAGAAACAACCGTGGCCGAGGCTTTACAGGAGGCCGGATATCGAACCTTTTTCGCCGGAAAGTGGCACCTCGGCCCCGAGGGGTCATTCCCTGAGGATCATGGCTTCGAGATTAACAAGGGTGGAATTCAACGCGGCGGTCCCTACGGAGGCGACCGCTACTTCTCACCCTATGGAAATCCGCGGCTGGAGGATGGACCCGCGGGCGAGCATCTTCCCGAACGCCTCGGTCGGGAAACGGCAGAATTTATCAAGACTGCTGCGGCCGAAGGCGCACCGTTTCTGGCTTATCTGTCTTTCTATTCCGTTCATACGCCACTGATGACGCGCGCCGATCTTCAGGAGAAATATGAAGCCAAAAAAGCAGATGGGCCCGAGGAAGCATGGGGTCAGGAAGGGGATCGCAAGGTGCGACTCGTTCAAAACCACGCAGTCTACGCAGGAATGGTCGAGACAATGGATAACGCGGTTGGTGTTGTGCTCCAGGCGCTGGAACTGGCGGGAGTCGCCAACAATACGTTGGTGATATTTATGTCAGACAACGGCGGACTGAGTACATCCGAAGGTCATCCTACATCAAACCTACCCTTTCGCGCCGGCAAAGGATGGCTCTATGAAGGCGGAATCCGCGAACCCATGATCGTTCGGTGGCCAGGTGTCACTCCTGCAGGTTCAACTTCAGACGAACCGGTTGTCAGCATGGATTTTTATCCCACGATTCTCGACGCTGCCGGCCTTGAGCAGCGCCCAGAACAGCACTTGGACGGCGTGACGCTTTTGCCGGTTCTTGAGGGACGAGCATTGGAGCGAGACGCGCTCTTCTTCCACTATCCTCACTACGGAAATCAGGGCGGATCACCCGGCTCGGCTGTACGAATGGGGGACTACAAGCTCATTCGGTTTTTCGAGGACGGTCACGAAGAGTTGTACGATCTTTCGAAGGATGTCTCCGAAGAGACAGATATCCTGGATCTTGAAGAGTCTCTAGCCCGGCGTATGAGCGCGATGTTGTCTGAGTGGCATGTATCAGCCGCGGTAGCGTTTCCCACGCCGAATCCGGCGGCAATGAACTAGAACTGGGTCGTCACTTCTCAAAGTTGCGTCAGTCACGCTAGGAACGCTCTGCGAGTTCGGCCCAACGCTCCATGTCACGATCGAGACGCGACGTCAACTCGTGAAGTTCGCTAGAGAGGGAGGATATCGCTTCGAAGTCACTCGAGTTTTGCGACAGAAGACTTTCGATTTCTTCCTTTCGAGCTTCTGCGGATTCAATCCGCACCTCAGTTTCTACCAATTCCTTCTTTTCCCCAAATGAGAGCTTTCCGGAGCGCCCTTTGGAAGTGTTCGGCGATTTCTTCTTTTTTTGGATCGAACGTGCGGTCTTGGACGCAGTTTGTTTGCCGGCCTCGGCATCCTCTCGTTTGCGCACTTCCAGATAGGCACTGTAGTCGCCCGGATAAGTGCGCATCTTGCCCTCGCCTTCGAAGCAGATTATGTGGTCTACTGTTCTATCCAGAAACCACCGATCATGCGATACAGCGATCAAGACGCCGGGAAACGTGTCCAGGTACTCTTCCAGAGCAGCCAGCGTCGGGATGTCCAGATCATTCGTTGGCTCGTCGAGCAGAAGAATATTGGGGGCTTCCATCAAAACAAGAAGCAAGTGGAGCCGACGTCTTTCGCCTCCCGAAAGCTTTGCGACGGGTGTGTACTGCACCGCTGGTGCGAAAAGAAAACGTTCCAGCATCTGACTGGCTGAAATCACCGAGCCATCGGCCGTTCTGACGTTTTCTGCTACTTCGGTTACGGTGTCGATTACCCGAAGTGAATCGTTAAGCGGTCGGACCTCCTGGTCGAAGTATCCCATGACGACGGTCGGTCCGGATTCAACTTGTCCAGAATCTGGAGCAACATTTCCGACAATCATTTCGAGAAGGGTAGTCTTACCCGAGCCATTGGGCCCGATAATTCCTATGCGATCATCTTTCGTGAAGATGCGCGAATAGTTCTCGATCAGGACTAGTTCACCATATGCTTTCGATACGTTTTCCAACTCCAGCACTTTTTTCCCAAGTCGAGTCGAAGCCGCGCTCAGGGCGAGCGTAGCATCGGGGCCAGTCTTCCCCCCTTCTTGCAACGCCAGGGCTCGTTCAACCCGATATTTGGCTTTGGTAGTTCGAGCCTTCGGGCCTCGACGGAGCCACGCCAGTTCGCGACGAGCAAGGTTTTGTCTGGTTCGTTCAGTTGCATCGGAAAGGCGCTCCTGTTCTTCTTTCAATTCGAGGTAGCGGGTGTAATTACCTTCATACTTCGCAACTCCACCGGGCCTAACCTCCAACATCCGGTTGGTGACTCGGTCCAGAAAGTAGCGATCGTGGGTTACCAGCAAGAGCGCTCCCGAATAGCGCGAAAGGTAGCTTTCGAGCCAGGCGATCGTTTCCGTATCGAGATGGTTGGTCGGCTCGTCCAGCAGAAGTAAATCCGGCTGAAGCAGGAGTGCGCGCGCCAATGCTACACGTTTGCGTTGGCCACCCGAAAGCGTGCCTACGAGAGCGCTGAAATCAGTAATTCCAAGCCGATCGAGAATGGCGCGCGCGCTGGCCTCTCGGTCCCATCCTCCTGTCACGTCAAGCTGATGGCTCAGCTCTGATACTCGAGCCAGCAATCCTTCATCCGTTTCGGCCACAGTGGCGAGCTCGTGCGAGGCTTCTTCGTAGTCATGAAGCAGGCGCAGTGTGGGATCGCCTTGGTCAAAGACGGCATCGATAACAGAGTTCTCAGGCTCAAAAGATGGATTTTGCGGCAGAAATGCGACCCGTGAGCCGCGTGGGATCATGACACGGCCGCCGTCCGCTTTCTCCACGCCGGCGATGATTCGCATCAAGGTTGTTTTCCCGGATCCATTCGCGCCGATCAGTCCCATCTTCTCATCATGGGCCAACCCGAACGTAACTGCTTCCAATAGCGGCTTCACCCCAAAACTTTTATGGAGCGCTTCAATAGTCAGAATGTTCATCAATAACTGGAAGATGGCTGAGTGGGGAGTCAATATTACGCCGAGAATTCGTTGGCACGCAATCCCTGATCTTTCCTTTGTCGGGGTGGCGGGATTTTCCTTCGAATAATCACTTACCCCTCCCTCAAAAAAGTAAGCAAGCTCCCTTTTTCTTCGGTCGGGGTGGCGGGATTTGAACCCACGACCTCGTCGTCCCGAACGACGCGCGCTACCGAGCTGCGCTACACCCCGATCTGTTCAGATGCGCCCCGGCGCAGCGTCCAGGCTGGATCGCCTGTCGACCGAATCAGACAACTCCCTCATACATTTCTTGGATGAGCTCGGCGTACTGGGCTTCGATGACCTTTCGCTTCAGTTTCATGGTCGGCGTCATCATCCCGTTCTCGATCGAGAACGGCTCGAGCACGAGGCGGAATTTTCGAATCTTTTCGTGTGCCGCAGCCTGACGCGAGTACGATTTAAACATCTGGGTGAATACACGCTGCACCTCCTCGGAAGCAAGAATATCCGCTAGTTTTGACGCCTCGAGCTTGTGCTCTTTCGCGTAACCCCGAATAACGTCCTCTTCAGCTACTACGAGAGCGGTCAAAAACTCACGCGCTTCTCCGACCACCATGATCTGGTCGATCCAAGGCTCGTGTTTGAATCCTTCTTCAATGGGTGCCGGATATATGTTCTTGCCTCCTGCCGAGACAATCATGTGCTTGATACGGTCTGTAATGATCAGGAAGCCCTTGTCGAATCGGCCGACATCGCCGGTGTGGTACCAGCCTTCGGGATCGAAGGTCTCTCTTGTTGCCTCCTCATTTTTCCAGTAGCCCTTCA